>CALGAS010000181.1 GCA_937959175.1 uncultured bacterium
GGGGGAGGGCGGGCGGTCGGAGGGTTCGCCCGATCAAGGCGACCTTGGGGATGTCCGGCGGGAAGGCTGGGGCCGCGACGGGAAAGCGGCCGATAGCCTCTCGTGGCGTCGGTGATTCCGCCCGGCCGCACCCCCTTCGGAATCTGGCATGGCATCCCGTGACATCAACGTGATCGCGCTGGTCAAGGGCGGGGAGCGGTACGTCTTTCTCTACGATGATGACAGCCGGGCGGAGACCCTGCGAACGCTGGGCCGGCATGCGGCCAATCCGGCGCTAAGTTTCTCCTGGTACGACGCGGCGGTCTTGGGACAGAAGGTTCGCCAACACTCGGCCCGGCCCCGCCGGCTGCGGTACGTGCCGCGAGCCGACCGGCGGACCTGACGCCAGGGTGGCGGGCATGGCGTCGCGGGCAGAGAGCGAGCGGCGGCCGGCATGCTCTGCGGCGACGGAGCGATTCCTGGCCTATCTCGACGCCGAACGGGCGGCCTCTCCGCACACGCTCAAGAGTTACCGCGAGGATCTGCTTCAGCTCGAGGAGTTCCTCGAGTCAGCCGGGTGCCAGAATCCGGTTCAGGCCTCGAGTCCGCTGCTCCGACGTTTTGCCGCGGGGCTCCACGCGGCCGGCTACGCTCCCTCGACGATCGCCCGCAAACTCGCCAGCCTGCGGAGTTTCTACGCCTTTGGGCAGCGAGAGGGCTGGCTGCGGGCGAATCCTGCCAAGCCGCTGCGGAGTCCCCGCCGGGCCAGAAAACTCCCCCGCTTCCTCACCGGCGAGGAGATCGCCCGGCTGCTGGCCGCACCGCAACCCGGAGCCGCCGGCGGTCTCCGCGACCGGGCAGTCCTGGAGTTGATGTATTCGGCCGGCCTGCGGGTCCAGGAACTGGTCAACCTCGACGACGCCGATCTCGACCTTCAGAACGCCACGGTTCGCGTGCGAGGGAAAGGCCGCCGTGAGCGGCTGGGCATTGTGGGCTCCCACGCCCGTGCGGCCTTGGAGGCCTGGTTGGCCGGTCGTCCTCGTCCGGCGCCCGGGGCTGCTTCAGCACGCAGCCAGCCGCTGTTCACCAACAAGTTCGGCTGCCGGCTCTCGGTCCGGGGCATCGCGCGACTGCTCGACAAGCATCTCGCAACCGCCGGACTGGCCGGACGGGCAAGTCCCCACACGCTGCGGCACAGTTTCGCCACGCACCTCCTTGACGCGGGCGCCGACATCCGGAGCGTCCAGGAACTGCTGGGCCACAAAAGCCTCGTCACCACGCAGATCTATACCCACGTGACGACCCGCAAACTGCTCGCCGCCTTCGACCGGGCCCATCCGCGGGCCCGCTGATCGTCACCAGATCGAGTCGCGGCGCGTGCCTGTGGAGCGGCCTACACCAAGCCCCGCCGAACCGCCCAGACAGCCGCCTGCGTCCGGTCGCTGACAGCGATCTTGCGAAGGATGTTCTGGACGTGCTCCTTGACGGTCTCGACGCTGATCGTGAGCGACTGGGCAATCTCCTTGTTGGAGAGGCCAAGGGCCATGTGCCGGAGCACCTGCGTCTCCCGTTGGGTCAGCGGGATGTCCGGGTCGGGCGTGGCCAACCGATTGGCCATCGTGGTGGCCACCCGGCGAAGTTCCCCGGCCCGCATCGGAAGCTGGCCCGAAGCAGCCCCCGTAATCGAGTTGATCAACTCCGATCGCGTGCAGCCCTTGAGCATGTAGTCGTGGGCTCCCGCCGCCACGGCCCGGGCGACATAGGTGGGATTATCGAAGGTGGACAGCATCACGCACCGGACATTCGGCATGTCGCCACGGATCTTCTCGAGGGCAGCCAAACCATCCTTGCCCTGCATCCGGATGTCGAGCAGAACGACGTCGGGTTTGGTTTTCTTGGTCACCTTGACGGCCTCGTCCCCGCTCGAAGCCTCGCCGACAATCTTCACTTCGGATCCGGCCAGGAGGCTGACCAAACCGCGGCGGACAACTTCGTGATCATCAGCGATTACCACTTTGATGGGCATAACTGCGCGACTTTCTGCGGCATGACGCCGCGATTCCTTCGGGATTATCGAACCAATCGAGATTCCATCACGGACTGAAATCTGCCTGAACTCAATATCAACTATTTTGACAACTCCCCCCAGGGAGTGCAAGCACAGGTAAGAGCAAGTAACGCACTATACACGGCAGAGGCTGTTTTTTCATCAGGCACAGGTTCCGTCAGTGGGCAGATTCCTCCGCCCGCAGCCGCATCCGGTCAAGCATTGGGCCGGCGCCGGCGGCAAGCAAGGCGGCCGCGACATCCCTCCCCAGGGCTGTGGGGATTTCCCCGCCGTGGGAGAAATCGGCTGCGTCGCGTTGGATTTGAGGCATTCTCGCTTCCGCGGATACATGCCGGATAGATTTTGAATCATCTTCAAAGACTCGGGCGGTGAGCACCAACTCCCCGGCCGAAGTGACCCGTCCCCAGCCGGCCACCGGCGCGAGGCAGCCGGCAGACAGTTGGGCCAGGCAGGCTCGTTCGGCGACGACCCCGCTGTGGGCAGCCACGTCGTCCAGCGGAACGAGCGCCTCGCGGGTCGCTCGGTCGTCGCTCCGCGTTTGGAGCCCGAGTGCCCCCTGGCCGACTGCCGGCCAGAAGGCCGGCGGCTCCAAGATCGTGGTGATCCGACCAGCAAGACCCAGCCTTGTCAGCCCGGCCGCGGCGAGCACGAGGCCATCGAACTCACCCTCGTCG
>CALGAS010000182.1 GCA_937959175.1 uncultured bacterium
GTTGGGTCGAAGCCGCGGCCGTCGTCGGTGATGCGCAGCCGCAGCCGCGCCTCGAGCACCACGTCCATGTCTGCAAAGCCCGGGGCCCGGACCGGGATCGACCAATCCCCCACCGTCGTCCGCAGGGCGAAGGCGGCCGGGGGCGATGCTTCGGCCAGCGCGTACTCGGCCTGCCGATCGGCAGACCCGGTCCAGGCGACGAGTTCGCCGCGCCGACCGCCTCCCGCCGGATCGTTGTCCGTCAACACCAGTTCGAGCGGTTGGTCCGGCCCCTCGAGCATGTCCTCCGGCAGATCGACGGCAAGCCTCACCGGCACCTTCGCGTTGGGCCGGAACGGTCGCAAATCCTCCTCCGGCTCGAGCAGCTCGACCTGCCGCCAGTCACGCTGCCGCCGCTGGATGACGCCGCTCAAAACCGGCCGGCAGTCGGCCCGCAGGACGAACGCTCGGGGGTAGCCATCGACCTCGAGGGCGATCTCCACCGGCGTGTCGTCCCCGCCGTTCCAGGATGCCAGGAGGCTGCCCTCGGGGTTGACCCTCGAGATCGTGACCTCCCGTTTGCTCAGCCGCAGCAGGCTGGCGGACGAATCGGCCTCGGGCCGCAACGCTGAGCCGCGGACGCGGACGGGACCGTCCGGCAGGGACGCGGGATTCCCGCCGCGCGGCGCGACTGCGATGGCCAGCGAACGGTCCTCGGCGGTCCAGGTGACCGTAGCCGAGAGGTAGCCGCTCGGCCGCCGGGGTGCGAGACCGAACCGAACCAGCCACGTCCGCTGCGATTCCGGCGGCCGCAAGGCGGCTTTCGGGCCGCTACCCTGATCGGCTTCGGCGATCGACGCCGGGTCGGCCGCGAGGTCACGGATCACGAGCCCCAGGCCGGGACCGACGGCCGCCGGCGGCGACTCACCGGCACCTGCCTCTGTCGCGGCTGCAGGGGGGGGCGGCTGGAGAAAAACCGCGACTCGCCCGGCATCGGCCGGCATCGCGACCGGCCCGCTCGAGGCGGCGACCCGGGCCGTCGCCGGGAGCGGCAGGCGACCCTCGAGGGCTCGAACGACGGCCAGCCAGCCGAGGCTTTCGGCGTCGGGCTCACCGGGCTCAAACCCGACTGATATCAGTTCCACGACGACGTCCCGCCGCTCGCCGGTCTGATTGGCCAGGGCGATTTCCCAGCCGGTGATCTGGCCGGGATAGGGCCGCAGCCGAAACCCTCCCGGGCCGGCCGGCTCCCCCTGCCCGCCGCCAAGTGCGAGCGGATCGACCGCGAGGGCCCACCAGCCGTCGGCCTGCTGGGCATCCCCCTCGACCGTGCCCTCCCGGCCCCGAACGGCCACCTCGATCCGCTCGGTGACCGGCAATGCGAAGAGCCGCTCGCCACGGTCCCGCCGCCGACCGACGGCGAGCTCCGCCGCCAGCAACGCCCTGCCCTGCGGATCGCCGGCAGCCACTCGTTGGCGCGGCCTGACCACCACGACCAGCTGACCCCGCTCGCGGAGCGACCGGACCGCCAGGGGCTTGCCCGACACGAGCTCCGCGCCACCGGGGAGGCTCACTTCCAACCGGTCTGGATCGAACTCGAGGGTCAGCGTGCCCTCGTCAGGGAGCGGCCCGCCCGACTGGAGCCCAATCATGGCTCGGCGGGATTCGCCTGCCGCCAGCGGGGCATCATCCCCCCGGATTGCCAGCCGCAGCGGCGGTGCCACCCGCACGGTGGGCGGCCAGCCGACCGCATCGGGCGGCATCCGCTCGGCATCACGCGGATCGCAGAGCCGAAGCATCGCATCGATCGCCGCAACGTCACCGGTCGGGGCCGTCGCAACCATCGACGCGGCCGACAGCCGCTCAACCTGCCCGGGCAGCCCCGCCAGGATCTCGGCGAGGCCCCGGCCTGCCCGGGTGGCGGCGTTGAGCAGCGACTCCGGTTCAGGATTGCCGACCACCTCGCGGAGCGGGTCTCTCACGGCCGCCAGGTCCGGCTCGGTCAAACCTGGAGCGGCCGAGGCCCCGAACACGGTCATCAGCCGGACCGCGATGTCCAGTCGGTCGGCCATGGCGTCCCACCGCGGGTCGGGACGGCCCGCCGGGGATGGTGACCCACCGGCCGGTGGCGTGGGCAGCAGAAGCTCGAGCCTCGGGCCGCCCGCCGGCGGGTTGCCCGCGTCGCCCGGGGAATTGTGTCGCCTGCGGCGGGCCGTGACCGCGGCAGTGAGCCGGCGGCGTTGCTCCGGGGTGGGCAGAGGCGACGCAGCGAACCAGCCGATGTCGGCCGTGAGGAGTTGCTTCCGCTCCCCCACCAGGCCGTCGATCAGCATATCGCCGGCCTCGGCAATCTTCCGTTCCATGCGACGCCGTTCCTGCTCGAGGTCTGCCAGACGGCTCACGAGCCGGTCGGGTGAATCACCCACCTCGTTCTTCTCGTTCTTTTCGGAGAGCCGGACGAGTTCCTCGTGCACAGCGGCGACCGCGGCGAGCAGAGGCTGCAACGAGCGGGCGACGGAGCCGGCCACCTGGCTGCCGGCCGCCCGGCCGCAATAGTCCGCGGCTGCCAGGGCCAGGTTGAAGGCCCGGTTGCGGCCCGCCAGCGCGGCCCTGACCGGTTCGGCCCCGTTTTGCCAGGCGATGGCGAACTGCTGGGCCGCCTGGCGCCGCGCACCGGCCAGCCGCGTCACCCCTTGGTTTTCACGGTTGCCGGACAGCGCCTCGTCCCGGAGGACGTTCCGCAGATCGTTCTCGAGTTTCGCCGCCAGGTCGGCGAACCGCCGAGCCAACGGCGAATCATCAGCGGGAGTCGCCGCGATCGCAGCGGCGAGGGCGGAGGCCTTTCGCCACTCGTGCGGTACGTAGTCGATCGGCTGGCAGTCGCCAGTGCTATTGATCTCGGCCAGCAAATCCCAGAGCCCTGGCTGCGGTTCCGGAGGCGGGGCGGCCCGACTGCCAGGCTCGCCTTGCCCCGGCGGCTCGCTCTCGGCGGTTGCCTTTGCAGGCGGCTCAGAATCGGCGGGAACCCCAGGAGAGGGCCCCGGTTCGTCTTCCTGCGGCGGCGAAACGCTGGCCATCACCGGACGGTTGGCTCCTCCCGGCCGCCCGGCCGCGACGAGGCGAATGCCGCCGGGCACGTCGTCGAGCCCGACGCGGCCCCGGCCCGCCCGCCAGAGGACCGGCCTTTGGTCGAAGCCGCTTTCCCGTTGCGACCAGGTGCGTGTCCAGGCCGCCACGAAGCGTGCCAGTTCGTGCAACTCGACCTCACGATCGCCGTCGCCGCCCCACTGCCTGTCGTCGGCCCGGCCGGCGAGACCCAGCTCCACCGCCCGGAGGAAAATGCCCCGGCGATCGATGACGCTCACGCCCGAAAACTCGTGGGTATCGTGGGAGCCGAGCACCCAGCAGTCCCCCGCGACCTCCCAGCGACCGATCTCCTCGTCGAGTTGGGCGGGTACGATCCCGGCGATCACGCCCAACCGCGGATCCCAGCGCAGGTCGCCCATGTCGAGCACGACCAACGTCGTCTGGGCAGGCGACGACGCGAGTGCTTCGACAATGTTCTGGCACGAGACGATGTTGGCGGGCACCGCCCGCGAGAGGCCCACGTCTTCGGCCAGCAGGCAGGCCCGCCGTTCCCCGGACTGGCCCGGCGCGACGAGCGTCTGCCCGCGAACGACCGCGATCAGCGTGTCGCGGCCGCCGAGCCTCAGATCGGTGATCCCGGAGCGGAGCTGGTCGGCGATGGCCCGGGCCGTGTGGTAGTCGAGCGTCCGAGCCGCGCGGCCCTCAAGCCGAGGCGAGAGCCGGCCGCCGACCGCCGCTGCGATCGCCTCGACGTCCTCGCGGCCGTAGGGCAGCGGGGCCAGGAGATTGTTGTCAAACTCGTCGATCGACAACTGCACGACGGCCGTCTGTCGGGCGAACAGCGGCCAGACCGCCACCGCGGCCAGTCCCCCCAGGGCCGCGATGCTCGCCGCCGTCCATCCGGCTCGCCGCCGTGGTCGGGCCGCGGGCCTCGGCCCGCGGCCCGAGCCGGCCACGTTGGCCCGCCACCGGTTTCGCCGGCCGCCGTCGCCGCCACCCGCATGTGCACCACTCATGCCGCATCTCGCGTCGCACCGGAGTCCCGCCTTGATCGTGAACCGGGAACCGGGATCTTCCAGCTTCCTCAGTATAACCTGTTCAGGGGATTGGTAACCTCAGGCAAAGACACCCCTTGAGGTGCCCCCGGCCTCTTTACTTACCCACGCTCGCGAGGTAGCCTCTCGGGAGCCGACAACACTTTACACCCGACCCCCCCCCGGAAGCGGTGGATGTCGGTCCGCCGCCCCGGAAGCCGACCACCCTCGGCCGGGTGCCCGGGAGTTCCCATGCGTCACCTGCCGGTCCACTGGTCGGAGGGAATGTTCCTCCGCCCGCATCACTTCCAGGCGGGCGACCGGTACTGGAGTGAGCTGACGGCCCTCCAGCAGGCGGCCCGGGATCCCTGTGGCTACGGCATCGTGACCTTGGAGATCGATCCCACGGCCCTTGCGAACCGGCAGGTCGAGGTCCGGGCCTGCCGAGCGGTCCTGCCCGATGGCACGGTCATCTGGCTCGAGCCGGGCGAGGAACCTGATCGAATCAGCATCGATCGGGCCGTCGGCACATTCACCAAGCTCAAGGC
>CALGAS010000183.1 GCA_937959175.1 uncultured bacterium
GTGCTCCTCTAGTCGACATAATGCCCAGCGAGCCGTATCCCCGCAATCGGCGGGCGACAGCCCCGGCTCAGGAGCCAGTTTTGGAGGCGTGCCGGATGGCGAGCCTGACGGTCGAGAACTACGCCAAGACGATCTATCAGATCATCGCCTCGCAGGACGGCCGGGCGGCCAGCACCGGCCAGATCGCCACGGCCCTGGGCGTCGCCCCCGGCACCGTGACCAGCATGCTCAAGACGCTCGATGCGGCCCGGCTGGCGACGCACCGGCCTTACGAAGGCGTGGCCCTGACGCGGGCCGGCAGGATGCTCGCCTTGCGGGTGATCCGCCGCCATCGCCTGATCGAACTCTTTTTGATGCAGACGCTCCAGATGAACTGGGACGAGGTGCACGACGAGGCCGAGCACCTCGAGCACGCCGTCAGCGACCTGCTTGTGGAACGGATCGATGCCTTCCTCGGCCGGCCCGAGGTCGATCCCCATGGCGATCCGATCCCGCCGGCCGACGCCCACACCCTGGAGGCGGAGGACGAGCCCGAAGGACGCCCCCTGGCCGACTGGACGCCGGGCACCGAGTTTCGCCTGGCGCGGGTGCTCGATCAGTCGTCGGAGTTTCTCCGCTACCTGACCGGCTGCGGCCTGGCGATCGGCACCGTCGGCCGGGTCGAGCAGAGCCCGGATGCTGCCGGACTGATGCACATTCGCGTTGCCGATCGGAAACTGTCGCTGGCCCTCGACGCCGCCGGCAAGCTCGTCGTCACCGAAGCTTGACGACGACCGGGCTACGGCGCGGCCCGCTCATTCCGCCGGCCGTTCCCAGACGGCCGACTGGCCGAGGCACTCGTCGACCTCGATCCGGAGCGTGCCGGTGAGCGGCTCGCCAGCCTCGGCAAAGGCAGCGAGGAGTTGCTCGCCCAGCCAGCCGGCGATCCGCTCGGCCGTCGTGTTGTCGACCGGGAGGAGCACGCACTCGGCTGCGGGAAAGATCCAGCGGCGATCCCCGAATCGCACCGTCACCTCCTCGCCGCCGAGCGGCCCGAGGCCGCTGGTCACCTCGAGGAAGCGGCTGCGGGTGGGGAGAAGCATCGTGTGGTCAAGCCGGGCGACGATCGCCGTCAGGGCATCCCGGAGCCTGAGGAAATCGATCACCATCCCGTGGGGCCCCGGCTCGCCCTCGACATCGACGCCGACGGTCCAGTTGTGGCCGTGAACCGGCTCGCAGAGGTCGTCTGCCAGGGTGATGAAGTGGCCGGCGGAGAAGACGTGGATCGCCTTGCGGAGTCGTATCTGGTGTCGCTGGGTCATCGGTCAAAGGTCGGCAGCCCGGGGGTCGGGCCCGAGCCGGGGAAGGGAGGGGAGGGGAGGAGAGGGAAACGGAAGCGCCGGCCGGAGCCGGCCGTCTCGCAGGAGAATATAGAGGGCCGCCGCGATCAGATCGGCGGTGGTGCCGGGATTGAGCCGCTGAGGCGTGCGAAGCGACCGGTCGAAGGCGGCCAGAGCACCGGGCCAGGCTGGCGTCTCGAGATGCTCGAGGACCTCGCCGGCCTGGCGCGACACGGCCGCCGCGGTCGCCTCGCCATGGCGGCGGGTCAGCAGCGAGTCCGGGCGGCGGGCAAGCTGTCGAAGGTGACAGCGGGCAATCGCCTCGGCGAGCGGAACAGCATGCCGGAGGTCGGCTGCCAGGTCGGCGACGACGCCGCGGAACAGTTCGCCGTAGCCGTCTGCCCAGAGGCGGGCGACGGTGTCGCGGCGGGCCGCATGCCGCATCGCCGCGCGGAGGTCGGCCGGCGGCGGGCCGGCCAGGTCCCAGCGATCGCTTCGGCCGAGGCCGCCGGGGCGGGCCAGGGCGATCGCCCGCCAGACGTCCGCGGCGTCCGCCGCGTCGAGGCTGGCAAGGATCTCCTCGACCGCCGCCAGCGGATCGGCCTCGGCGGCGGCGTCAGGAACGGCGGCCAGCGGAGCGATCAGCAGCACGATTCCGAGATTCGCGTTGGACGGACTGACGGCCCGGCTGGCGGAGACCGCCGCCAGGATCGTCTCGCCGAGCGGACGGTCGGCCGCGGCATCGATTGCCGGGGCCGCGGCCAGGGCGGCCGCCGCGAGGTCTTGGAAGCTGAGATCGGGAAACGCGGCGGCGGGATGGACGGTGCCGGGCTTGGCCGCCGCCGCCTCGAGCACGCCCGCGACGGCGGCCGACCAGCCGCGGCCCCACGGCCGGCAGCCGGGAGGCAGACCGCTCAGGGCGGCTGCGACGGCGCTGGTGAAGCGGGCGGGGTCAATCATGGAGATGCATGTGAGCGAGCGGTGAGCGATCAGGCGGCGGCCGGGACGCGGGATGCTGGAGGCTACACTTGCAGCAGGCATCGGACGACTGGCAGCGTGAGAACGACGGGCATGGCCTCATCAACGAGCGGAACGGAGGAGCGGTCGATCGGACCGGAGTGCTTTCTCAACCGGGAACTGAGCTGGCTGGAGTTCAACCTCAGGGTCCTCGAGGAGGCTGAGAACCCCGAGAATCCGCTGATGGAGCGGCTCAAGTTCCTGGCGATTTTCAGCTCCAACCTCGACGAGTTCTTCATGGTCCGGGTGGCGGGCCTCCGGGAGCAGGCCTTCGGCGAGAGCGCCCCGCAGGATTTCTCGGCCGACGGCATGACCGCCCTGGCCCAGCTCGAGGCGATTGCCGCCCGCACGCAGGAGCTCGTGGCCCGCCAGTATCGCTGCCTGCGGGAGAGCATCGGGCCGGCGATGGAGCGAGAGGGCTTTCGGCTGCTCAAGTATGCCGACCTCGAAGGAGCCCAGCGGGACCAGGTCGACCGCTTCTTTCACGACCGGGCCCTGCCGATCCTCACGCCGATGGCGGTCGACCCGGCGCATCCCTCTCCCCGCTACCACAACCGCGGGCTCTATCTGGGGGTGATGCTTCATCGCACCGAGGGGCTGGGGCCCAAGCAGCTCTTCGCGGTCGTGCAGGTGCCCCAGGTGCTGCCCCGGGTAGTGATGCTGTCGGGAGCGTCCGCCGGGCGGGTCCCCTTCGTCTTGCTCGAGGACGTGATCTCGGCCCGGCTGCCCGATCTGTTCGGAGGCTTCGAGGTCGATTCCTGGACCGCCTTCCGGATCACCCGCGACAGCGACCTGGAGCTGCTCGAGCAGGAGTCGGACGACATGCTCAAGCTGATCGAGGATCGGCTCAAGGCCCGCCAGCGGGGCCAGGCGGTGCGGATCGAGATCGCTTCGAAGGCCGACGAGCGGCTCGCCGGGATGATCATCGACGAGGAGGGGCTGCGGGCGGCCGACGCTGCGGGAGACTACAGCGAGGTCTACCGGATCGACGGCCCGCTCGATCTGACGGCCCTCTGGGAACTCCACCGCCTGCCCGGCTTCGAGAAGCTCCACGACCGCCCCTTTACCCCGCGGCCGCCGCGGGGCCTCGAGCGGCATGGCGACGACATCTTCAAGACGATCGCCCGGCGGGACATCCTCCTCCACCATCCCTATGAGTCGTTCGACCCGGTGGTCGAGTTTGTGACCCGGGCCGCCAACGATCCCCGCGTCTTGGCCATCAAGCAGACGCTCTACCGCACCAGCGGCGACTCGCCGATCTCGCGGGCCCTGATGAATGCGGCCGAGTCGGGCAAGCATGTGACGGCCCTGGTCGAGCTCAAGGCCCGCTTCGACGAGGCCAACAACGTCAGCTGGGCCCGGCAGATGGAGCGAGCCGGCGTGCACGTCGTGTTCGGCTTTCTCGACCTCAAGACCCACTGCAAGGTCTCGCTCGTCGTGCGGCAGGAGGGGGGCAGCCTCAAGCGATACGTCCATCTCGGGACCGGCAACTACAACCCGACCACGGCGTTGCTCTACACCGACATGGGCCTGTTTACCGCTGATGAGGCGATCGCCGAAGACGCCTCGGCGCTCTTCAATCTGCTGACGGGCTACTCGCAGGGGCACGATTGGCAGCGGCTGATCGTGGCCCCCGACGACCTCCACCGCCGCACCGTGGAGCTGATCGACGAGCAGACCGCCCGGGCCGTGGCCGGACGGCCGTCGCGAATCTTCGCCAAGCTCAACTCGCTGGTCGACCCGCAGGTGATCGAGGCGCTCTACCGGGCCAGCCAGGCCGGGGTGCCGATCGACATCGTGGCCCGGGGCATCTGCTGCCTGCGACCGGGCGTGCCGGGCCTGAGCGAGACGATCCGCGTTCGCAGCATCGTCGACCGCTTCCTGGAACACAGCCGGCTGTATGTCTTCGGTCCTGACGACGATGCCCAGGTCTTTTTCTCGAGCGCCGACTGGATGCCTCGCAACTTCTTCCGCCGGGTGGAGGTGATGTTTCCCGTGCTCGATCCTGAGTTGGCCGGCCGGGTGCTCCGTGAGATCATCCCGATCTATCTGGCCGACAACACGCGGGCCCGGGTGCTCGATGCGGACGGCACCTTTCACCTCCTCCATCCCGGCCCCGGCGAGTCGGCCCACCGCTGCCAGCACGAGTTTCTCGCGCTCCGGCCCGCCGCGGCGGGTGCGGAGGTCAGAGAGCCCGCTCCGCCTGGCAACTGAGGCGAAGGCCGATGATCTGGCCCTGCGGTCTGGTAAACTTGCCGGTCTCAAAAACCGGTCTGCAGGCCTTTCAGGATCGACGCGATGGCGGAGGATTACTACGACACGTTGGGGGTTTCACGGACGGCTTCGGCCGAAGACATCCGCAAGGCCTATCGGGAACTGGCCCGCAAGTATCACCCCGACCTGCATCCCGACGACGACTCCGCCAAGGAGAAGTTCAAGCAGGTTCAAAATGCCTTCGACGTGCTCAATGATCCCAGCAAGCGGGAGATGTACGACCGCTACGGCAGCTCCTTCGAGGGCGTCGGGCCGGGAGGGCCGCAGGGCGGCTGGGGTGGCGGCCCCTTCGGCGGCGGCGGCGGGGGCGGAGCCGGCGGATTCCCCGGCGGAGGCGAGATCGATCTCGAGAGTCTCTTCGGCGGCGGCGGGGGCTTCGAGCAGATTTTCGGCCGGGCTGCGGGCGGCCGGGCCGGCGGCGGGCGGCGGCGGGCGAAGGCCACGCCGGGCCAGGACGTGCAGGCCCGGATCGAGATTCCCTTTCGGCTGGCAATCGACGGTGGCAAGACGGACGTTCGCGTCGAGCGGGGCGGTGGCAAGACCGAGACGATTAGCGTGACGATCCCGCAGGGCGTGCCCGACGGCGCCCGGATGCGGCTCCGCGGCCAGGGGCTGCCCGGTGGTGGCGGTGGTCCGGCCGGTGATCTCCTGCTCGAGGTTCACATTCAGCCGCATCCGGTCTTTCACCGGCACGGCGACACGCTCGAGGTGACCCTTCCGATCACCCTGCCGGAGGCACTCGAGGGCGCGAAGGTCGACGTGCCAACTCCCTGGGGCACGATCGCCCTGCGGATTCCCCCGGGCACCTCGGGCGGCAAGAAGCTGCGGGCCGGTGGGATGGGCGTGCGGCATGCCAATGGCGCCAAGGGCGACCTGATTGCCGAGGTGCAGATCGTGCTGCCGGATGGCGGCGACAAGGCGGCTGCCGAGCGGCTCCTCGAGGCCGCGCAGGCAGCGCAGGCGGGCGCTTCCGACCCGCGGGCGGCCCTGCGGTGGTGACGCCCGTCGGACAGGGGCTGCCAAGGACCTCCCGGCTGCTGCGGCCGGCCGACTTCGCCCGTGTGTACCGCCGGCGGGCCAGTGCCGCCAGCGGCCCGCTGGTCCTCTACGCTGCGGCCCGCGTGGATGGCGGCGGCGGCGTGCGGGTCGGGCTGTCGGTATCCCGCCGAATCGGCAATGCCGTCGTGCGAAACCGCTGGAAGCGGCGGCTCCGGGAGGCAGTGCGAATGATCCGGCCGCGGCTCCCGGCCGCCGTCGACTACATCGTCGTCGTGCGGGGCGGCCTGCCGCCTCGCGGGGCCGAGGGCGCCCGGCAGATCGAGGCGACGATTGTTCAGCTGGCCGAGCGGGTCACCGGCAGGCCGGGCTTTGCGGACACGCGTCCGGCCTCATCGCGGCGGCCGCGGCGGCGGGGCACGGGGCGATGACCGGCCCGCGCGGGCTGCTGGCCATGGCGGCGCGGGCGTGCGAGCGAGTGGCTTCGGCTGTGCTGATCGGTCTGGTGATCGTCTATAAGGCGACGCTCAGTCCGCTGCTCGGCCGCAACTGCCGGTTCACGCCGACCTGCAGCAGTTACTTCCGCGCGGCGGTCGAGAAGTACGGCCCCGTCCGGGGCACGCTCAAGGGGCTGGCCCGGATCGGCCGCTGTCATCCCTGGCATCCCGGCGGCCACGACCCGCCCTGAGCCGCTCGCCGCGAACTGCCCTTCAATGGGCGATCACTCGGCCTTAGGCACGAGGTCGAGCAGCCGGCCGGGCGATCCCATGATGTTGTAGCCGGCATCGACGTGAAGGATCTCGCCGGTGATCCCGAGCGAGTCTTTCGAGAGCAGCCAGGCACCCGCCTTGCCGACTTCTTCGTGGGTGATGTTGCGGCCCATCGGTGACATGTGCTGGTAGAGGCCGAGCATCTCGTCGACCCCGGCGCCGCGGCCGGCGAGGGTCCGCAGGGGGCCGGCGCTGACGGCATTGACGCGGACACCGGCCGGGCCGAGGTCGTAGGCCATGTATTTCACGCAGGCGTCGAGCGTCGCCTTGCAGACGCCCATGATGTTGTAGCCGGGCACGACCTTCTCGCCGCCGAAATAGGTGAGCGTGAGGATCGAGGCGTCGGGCGAGAGGATGCCCCGTACGAGCCGACGGACCGCCAGGAGGCTGTAGGCGCTCGTCTCCATCGCGACCCGGAAGCCCTCCCGGCTGCAGTTGGTGGTCTCCCCTTTGAGATCTTCCAGCGGGGCGAAGGCGATCGAGTGGATCACGAAGTCGAGCGTGCCAAACTCCTGCTTGGCCCGGTCGATGACGGCGGCGATCTGGGCGTCGTCGGAGACGTCCATCGGCATCAGGAACTTCGCCCCCGGCTCGGGGTCGGTCAGCTGGGCGACCCGCCGCCGGTTTCGCTGGCGGGCGTCATCGGGCCGGTCGGGCAGGTGGGAGAAGCCGATTTCGCCTCCCTCGGCGAGCACCTCCTTGGCGATCGCCCAGGCGATCGAGTGGTCGTTGGCCACCCCGAGCACGAGCCCCTTCATTCCGTCGAACCTGCCCATCGCGATCGCTCCTCCGCCTCGTGGTCGTGTCTGGCCCGCCTGGCAGCCCGGTCGAGAAACGGGCGGCGAGCCTCAGGTGGCCCGTTGCGGGAATCGGCGGAATGTAGCGGCTGGCGAGAAATCCCTCAACGCGGCGCGGGTTGCCGCACGATTCCAGACAACCCAGGCGGGTGGAGATGCCGTGTCGTGGGAATGGCGACGCCGCGGCACTTGCCCCGCTCTGCGGAGGCAGGTACAAAACCTAGCCATAGCCCCGTTAGCTCAATTGGTTAGAGCATCTGACTCTTAATCAGAGGGTTCTAGGTTCGAGTCCTAGACGGGGCACTCAGCCGGTTCCGGCTGTTCCTCTGATCGGCCCGGCGATGGTTCCGGGGGCCTCCCGGGATCTTCGCTTGGTTGCTTGGCATCTCCCGCCAGTGGCGGGCGGCTAGGCGGCGGCTTCTTCCAGCGATTCGTCCGATGTTGCCCGGCGGTCGTCGAGGCTCCATGGCCCGGCGCCGTTGGCGATGATGAAGAGCATCGTGCCCATCAGGGCGACGTTTTTCAGAAAGTTGGTCAACTCGATGCCTCGCTCCTCCGGAGCGACCCGCCAGAAGGCGTGGAAGTAGTAGGTGGCCGCCGCCAGGAAGATCAGCAGCAACAGGGCCCCCCAGCGAGCCTTGAAGCCGAGGATCAGCGAGACCGAGCCGAGGATCAGGAAGGCGATCGCCCCGGCGAGCAGGATTTTGGGCTGCGGGATGCCTTTGCCCTCCATCATGGCGGCGGTACCAGCGAAGTCGGGGATCTTCTTCATCACGGCACTGGCCAGGAAGATCCCCGTGATCATGACGCGGGCGACGAGCGACAGAAATCCTTGAACGGCGTGCACGAGAATGCTCCCTGAAAAGATCTGGACTAGTAGCCCCGTGAGGCGTTAGGAGGCTACCACACGCCCTGGTGATCGAGCGAGACGGCCCGAGCGTCGCTGCGGTTCCCGCCCGGGCCGGTGGGGTATGATTGAGGCCGCCGGGAGCGTTGACCGCAGCCTCGCCGGCTCATTCGGATCACCTCCGCGGCCGACGAATACCACAAAACGCGATGCACCATCACGCCACCCTGCCTGCGGCCGCCCGGCGGCCCGGCCGTCTCTGGCCCGGACTCGTCCTGTTCAGCCTGCCGGCGATCGGTCTTGCGGTCGTTCCGCCAGCGAACCGCGTGGTTGCGGCCGACCCGCCGGCTCCGGCAGCCACCCCGGCCGCCGCCGGCAAACCGGCAGACGATCCGGCCGACGCCGCCCGCAAGGCCGAGCTCCTCGCCAGCAGCCGGTGGCGGCGGGCGGTGTTTGAGTTCAACGCCTGGCTCGATGCCCAGCCGGTCTACAGCCCCGCCCAGGTTCGCCGGATTCGGCAGGAGCTGGCCGACCGGGTCGCCACGATGTCGTCCTTCGATCTCGAGTATCTCCTCGAGACACTCGATGAGAAGGTCAAGGTGCTCGACAGCCCCGAGGCCCGCGATGCTCGCTCCTGGCTGGGCCGCTATCTGGCGGTGATGAGCGATGCCAAACGGGCCGACGTCTTGCGGGATGTGCCCGATATCCTCGACATGTCGACGGCGGAACTCGAGGAGGCGATCGGCCGCGTCGAGGCCAAACGCCGCGACGTCGAGCAGCAGCGGCAGGCAACGATCGCTGGCCGCGAGCAAATCGGCGGCTTCCTGGCCGCGGCGAAGGAACGGGAGGCGGCCGAGCGGATGCAGGAGGCCGCGGTTCGCAGCGGGCCGGTCTTCTCACCGTACCGGGCGCCTCCGGTCGGAGATACGCCCTTCTCCGATGCCTACGACAGTCCGACGG
>CALGAS010000184.1 GCA_937959175.1 uncultured bacterium
GGGGCCGCAGTTCCGCCGCACACCAGACCCGCTGCGACAGCGGAATCAGCCCGATACCGGCGATGACCAGCGTGACCACCGCCGCCGTGATTGACATGTTGAGGCTTTTCACTTCGTCCCTCCTGCCCGGCACCTTCACAAACTTGGTGGGTTCTTCGGAGAACGTCTTTGGGTGAGGGGCGTTGCCCATGCCAATCGAGCGGCGTCGGAAACTGAACGGAGCCAGGATGGCGAAGTGAGGTTTCCGTCGAGTGAGTGAAGGTCAGGATGACCGCAGCGAACGTCCGGCGAAATGGCGTGGGCACCGCCCCGACGCATCGGAAAAGACCTGCGACCCCCAAAGTTCCCCGATGGACCCTTTGGTGATGCCCAGCGCCGCCGCCAGATAGAACCAGTTGCCTGCCGCCTGTCCTCCTTTCGACAGCTACCGACATCGCAGAAAGCATGTGGCTGCCACATCAGCCCTTGACAGATGAGCGCACGCCCGTACACTCTTTCAGTAGACTGTGGAAACAGTCTGCCGCCGCAGGATGCGGCGATCGGCAACCCCGAAAACCCTCGGCGTTTTCGGGGTTGCCCAAGTGGACGGCCTTTCGTCCGCATGTGCGGGCAAGGGCCATGGATGGCTTTTTCCACGAACAGCTAAGCACAGCCCCGCCCGGGCCTCCATTCGCGCCGTCATTGAGTCATTTGCCGAACCGGGCAAGGCGCAGGCTCTTGAAAATCTTGTCTATCTTGAAGTGACCGATCAATCCGATTCTGATGAGCCGACTCCAGGAAAGGAGGCTGCTGAGTGACCGCCCGAGAACAGGAATTGGCCGCCCGGGAAATGCTGGCTCGACCAGAGTTGCTCGGGATTCGCCTCAAGGAACGCCGCTGGGCCGATGTGGCGGCGCTGGTTCGATATGTCAGGCGCGGCGTTCCCGACGACCTCGCGATGACCGATCCGGCCCTCTACAAAACGCTCCGGGACCAGATCACGCTCTTCCATCTACGCGGTGGCGGGGCACTTAATCTGGAGGCACTGGAACGCCTGGCTGCGGGTGAAGATCGAGAAGGGAAGAGCCGGGCAATGACAGGCTGATCCATCCGACAGGCTGATGCCTGTCAAATCTTCCCGGCTACGCGACAGGTGTGGAAATCTGTCCTACATCCGAAAATTGACCGTCTGCCAGAACAGCCGCCAGAGCCACTGGCCGACCGTGCAGGGCGAGCAGGTTTGCGTGTCCACATCGGCAGCTTGTCTACCTGTCCGTGGAAAAAGCCATCCATGGCCCTTGCCCACGCATGCGGGTGATCAACAGCCCACTTTGGCAAACCCCAAAAACGCCGGGGAATGCCGCCACTACCCCGCATTGCCGGACCGGTCTAGGGGGAGCCTCCGGAGACGAACCTGCAACTCTGCCACAGAGATAACAACACCCTTTTCGAGATCCGCAGAGTGGCTCGTGAGCAGCGTATGAAGTCTTTGAATGACACGCTCCGGCCGCATGTTTCTCAGTCGAAAGATGATGACGCTCGGCAACCTGGAAGAACTCGCAGCAAGTAAATTCGCAAAGTCAAGGTCGTGGGTGATGACCGTTCTCTGTTCGCGGAGCGCATGTGCAAGAATCTCCGAATCTGAGAGCGTGCCCAGACCCAAGTCTTGAAGATGCTCGGCATCGTGGCCGGCATTTCGCAGGAACGCGACAACGCCGACGGAGATTCCCATGTCAAGCAGGAACCTCATGCAGGTGTCGCTTCCGACGGCAAAATCGACTCTTCTGCAAGCCACGCAGCGTATTGCAGCGACTGCTGGATGTCTTCCGGCTCGAGGTAGGGATAGGCCTGGAGAATGTCCTGCTGCGACATTCCATTGGCAACGAGGTTCACGATGAGCGACGCAGTGATCCGCTGGCCGCGAATGCAGGCCTTGCCGCCCATGACCGCGGGATCAAAAGTAATCCGGTCAAACGCCACCATCGTCCCACTCCTCGCTTCGTCGAAGACGTCCTTCACTTTTCCGCGAAGAAAGTATACCGGTCGCTGCAATTCCTCCCCAAAACCCATCACCAAAGCTGATCCGCAGTGATTCCTAGCAGGCCGTGAATAAAGGCTGCCGCCGAAGGATGCGGCGATCGGCAGCCAGGAATTGCTCGAGCGTGTAGCCCTCGGCAGTCGCCAAGGCCTCGATGCCACGTTTTAGTGAGTCAGGAATCTCAACCGTGACGCTCCTCATGTTTGACCCCAAACACGTCTCAAAAAAGCAGCCGGCGTTTCAACGAAGATACCAAACGAATCACTCCGGAAGAAGTCCCCAACGTTGTGCGCCACAATCACTTGGCTCCGGGACGCCACGGCCAACTCCAAAACCATGTCATCATCTGGATCCTTCAGCATCGGCCTCCACAGAAAGTAGATCTCCTGCAAATATGACTACCTTTTCCCACCCGAGAGCCCGACACGTTCCTCACATCCGGAAATTGAACGTCTGCCAGAAGAGCCGCCAGAGCCACTGGCCGACCGTGCGGCTGCCGACCACGATCCGGGCGGTGCCCCGCATGCCAGGCGTCAGCACGTTGTCGGGGTCGTCGAGGTGCATCAGCACCTCATAGCTCGTCGAAATCGGCACCTCGCGGCCCATTTCGTCGGTGGTGGTCGGAATGGAGCCCCCCGCCTTCACGCTCAGCCGCTCGGAGCCGACCTCGATGTGGGTCTCGGCGATTTCATCGACCGTGCCGGTGAAGGTCTCGAACGGAAAGGCGTTCAGCTTGAGGTCTACTTTCTGGCCCCGCTCCACAAACTCGACCTCGGTCTGGTCGACGATCATCACCGCCTCAAAGTGCTGTGGTTCGCCCACCATGCAGAGCACCGTTCCCTCGGCGTAGGTCGCTCCCAGGTTTCGCTTCGAAATCGCACTGCCTGACCAGGCCGACAGCCGGCCGCCCGGGTCGGGCCGCTCGTCGACCGTCTCCGGCGGCAGCACCAGCCCGGCCCGCGGGGCCCTCAGCACCAGTTCCCGCTGATACTGCCGCTTCTTCGCCAGCTGCTCCTGCACGCTTTTGAGCGACTCTTCCACCGTGCCGATTTCCATGCCGGCCGCAGCGTCGGTGAACCGCTCGCGTTCCAGGCTGGCAAGCCGAGCCCGATAGCCCGCCTCCTGGCCCTCGAGGTCGGCAATCTGCAGCTCGAGGTCGATGTTCGAAAACCGGGCCAGTTCCTGCCCCTTCTCCACCCGGTCGGCCGCCGCCACCAGCAGTTCCTCCAGCCGGCCATCGACGGTCACATAGACCGTCTCCTCGCCCCGGGGCCGCAGTTCCGCCGCACACCAGACCCGCTGCGACAGCGGAATCAGCCCGATACCGGCGATGACCAGCGTGACCACCGCCGCCGTGATTGACATGTTGAGGCTTTTCACTTCGTCCCTCCTGCCCGGCACCTTCACAAACTTGGTGGGTTCTTCGGAGAACGTCTTTGGGTGAGGGGCGTTGCCCATGCCAATCGAGCGGCGTCGGAAACTGAACGGAGCCAGGATGGCGAAGTGAGGTTTCCGTCGAGTGAGTGAAGGTCAGGATGACCGCAGCGAACGTCCGGCGAAATGGCGTGGGCACCGCCCCGACGCATCGGAAAAGACCTGCGACCCCCAAAGTTCCCCGATGGACCCTTTGGTGATGCCCAGCGCCGCCGCCAGATAGAACCAGTTGCCTGCCGCCTGTCCTCCTTTCGACAGCTACCGACATCGCAGAAAGCATGTGGCTGCCACATCAGCCCTTGACAGATGAGCGCACGCCCGTACACTCTTTCAGTAGACTGTGGAAACAGTCTGCCGCCGCAGGATGCGGCGATCGGCAACCCCGAAAACCCTCGGCGTTTTCGGGGTTGCCCAAGTGGACGGCCTTTCGTCCGCATGTGCGGGCAAGGGCCATGGATGGCTTTTTCCACGAACAGCTAAGCACAGCCCCGCCCGGGCCTCCATTCGCGCCGTCATTGAGTCATTTGCCGAACCGGGCAAGGCGCAGGCTCTTGAAAATCTTGTCTATCTTGAAGTGACCGATCAATCCGATTCTGATGAGCCGACTCCAGGAAAGGAGGCTGCTGAGTGACCGCCCGAGAACAGGAATTGGCCGCCCGGGAAATGCTGGCTCGACCAGAGTTGCTCGGGATTCGCCTCAAGGAACGCCGCTGGGCCGATGTGGCGGCGCTGGTTCGATATGTCAGGCGCGGCGTTCCCGACGACCTCGCGATGACCGATCCGGCCCTCTACAAAACGCTCCGGGACCAGATCACGCTCTTCCATCTACGCGGTGGCGGGGCACTTAATCTGGAGGCACTGGAACGCCTGGCTGCGGGTGAAGATCGAGAAGGGAAGAGCCGGGCAATGACAGGCTGATCCATCCGACAGGCTGATGCCTGTCAAATCTTCCCGGCTACGCGACAGGTGTGGAAATCTGTCCTACATCCGAAAATTGACCGTCTGCCAGAACAGCCGCCAGAGCCACTGGCCGACCGTGCAGGGCGAGCAGGTTTGCGTGTCCACATCGGCAGCTTGTCTACCTGTCCGTGGAAAAAGCCATCCATGGCCCTTGCCCACGCATGCGGGTGATCAACAGCCCACTTTGGCAAACCCCAAAAACGCCGGGGAATGCCGCCACTACCCCGCATTGCCGGACCGGTCTAGGGGGAGCCTCCGGAGACGAACCTGCAACTCTGCCACAGAGATAACAACACCCTTTTCGAGATCCGCAGAGTGGCTCGTGAGCAGCGTATGAAGTCTTTGAATGACACGCTCCGGCCGCATGTTTCTCAGTCGAAAGATGATGACGCTCGGCAACCTGGAAGAACTCGCAGCAAGTAAATTCGCAAAGTCAAGGTCGTGGGTGATGACCGTTCTCTGTTCGCGGAGCGCATGTGCAAGAATCTCCGAATCTGAGAGCGTGCCCAGACCCAAGTCTTGAAGATGCTCGGCATCGTGGCCGGCATTTCGCAGGAACGCGACAACGCCGACGGAGATTCCCATGTCAAGCAGGAACCTCATGCAGGTGTCGCTTCCGACGGCAAAATCGACTCTTCTGCAAGCCACGCAGCGTATTGCAGCGACTGCTGGATGTCTTCCGGCTCGAGGTAGGGATAGGCCTGGAGAATGTCCTGCTGCGACATTCCATTGGCAACGAGGTTCACGATGAGCGACGCAGTGATCCGCTGGCCGCGAATGCAGGCCTTGCCGCCCATGACCGCGGGATCAAAAGTAATCCGGTCAAACGCCACCATCGTCCCACTCCTCGCTTCGTCGAAGACGTCCTTCACTTTTCCGCGAAGAAAGTATACCGGTCGCTGCAATTCCTCCCCAAAACCCATCACCAAAGCTGATCCGCAGTGATTCCTAGCAGGCCGTGAATAAAGGCTGCCGCCGAAGGATGCGGCGATCGGCAGCCAGGAATTGCTCGAGCGTGTAGCCCTCGGCAGTCGCCAAGGCCTCGATGCCACGTTTTAGTGAGTCAGGAATCTCAACCGTGACGCTCCTCATGTTTGACCCCAAACACGTCTCAAAAAAGCAGCCGGCGTTTCAACGAAGATACCAAACGAATCACTCCGGAAGAAGTCCCCAACGTTGTGCGCCACAATCACTTGGCTCCGGGACGCCACGGCCAACTCCAAAACCATGTCATCATCTGGATCCTTCAGCATCGGCCTCCACAGAAAGTAGATCTCCTGCAAATATGACTACCTTTTCCCACCCGAGAGCCCGACACGTTCCTCACATCCGGAAATTGAACGTCTGCCAGAAGAGCCGCCAGAGCCACTGGCCGACCGTGCGGCTGCCGACCACGATCCGGGCGGTGCCCCGCATGCCAGGCGTCAGCACGTTGTCGGGGTCGTCGAGGTGCATCAGCACCTCATAGCTCGTCGAAATCGGCACCTCGCGGCCCATTTCGTCGGTGGTGGTCGGAATGGAGCCCCCCGCCTTCACGCTCAGCCGCTCGGAGCCGACCTCGATGTGGGTCTCGGCGATTTCATCGACCGTGCCGGTGAAGGTCTCGAACGGAAAGGCGTTCAGCTTGAGGTCTACTTTCTGGCCCCGCTCCACAAACTCGACCTCGGTCTGGTCGACGATCATCACCGCCTCAAAGTGCTGTGGTTCGCCCACCATGCAGAGCACCGTTCCCTCGGCGTAGGTCGCTCCCAGGTTTCGCTTCGAAATCGCACTGCCTGACCAGGCCGACAGCCGGCCGCCCGGGTCGGGCCGCTCGTCGACCGTCTCCGGCG
>CALGAS010000185.1 GCA_937959175.1 uncultured bacterium
CCCGGCCGAGGAACTCTACGACGGCGCCCGCCCCGTGCCGCTCACCGACGGCGGCCGGCCGATCGCCCAGCTGCTGTAACGCCGGCTGGCCGCGGGCAGCCCGAACCGCTCCCGCCCAAGGTCGCACCACCGGCCGCGCTGACATTTCCCGTCGCCGAGGATTGGTCGCCATTGATGAGGAGTGTGCCGGCGTTCACCGTGGTGGTGCCCGTATAGGCATTCGTGCCCGAGAGGGTCGTGGTGCCCGTGCCGCTCTTGATGACGGCGAGGCCGGTGGTGGTCACGTTGCCGCTCACCACGAAGTTGCCCGCGCCCGTCACGGTGAACGTGGCGCCGGCGGTCGACGTGGCGCTGATGCCGCCGGAGAGGGTCAGGGTCGGCCCGGCCACGGTGTTCTCGATCCCGCCGTTGCCGCTGGCAGTCGACGGCGCCGTTGTTCCCGTCGCGATGCTGATGGTGCGGTTGCTCGATCCACCGGAGGCTCCGGTGAATCGCAGGGTGCCATTTCCGGCATTCAAACCACTCTGGCCAAGGATGATCGACGAGCCTTTGCCAATGGCGGAGTTCGTGCCGCTGTCTGCGATCGAGCCGATGGACACGACGCCGTTTTTGATTTCGGTGAATCCGTCGTAGTCGTTGTCGTTGTTCGCGAAGATCCACGTGCCGGGATCGGTCTTCAGCACGCCAGTCGCGACCGAGATTCTGCTGTTTACGGTGTTGTTTCCCGTGCTCGTCTGGGCGTAGAGCGGAGGCGTCAGCACACAGGCGATGGCTCCCCAGAGCATCGTTTTGAGCGATCGGTGTATCGGTGATCCTTTCGTCTCGTCAGGAACTGTAGGTCAGGCGCTGCAGTTGGATTGGATGCATGATCCTGTCGAGCAAAAACCTGCAGGCCCTGAAAATCCCCGGGTTCAAGGCCCTGCCGCGTTGACGCCCAAGTTGTCTGGGTTGTCGGCCGCCACTCCCGCCGGGTGTATGGCCTCTTGCACCTCCACGGGAAGCATTTGCCGGCACGATTTTTTTACGACTTGTCTCAGTTCCTTTCCGTTTTTTAAATCCAGGGAACAAAGCGGTGGCTTATCGTCCGGCTGATACCGCGACGGCCAGCGTTCCCCAAACAGCCGTCGCGATGTGACCGCCCGGGGATCGACCACGATCAGGTGGAGCGTGCCGGTGGGAATGGCGGTGCAGGCCTGCCCGACGAGCCAGGCCGCGGCCCGCACATCATGGGGGGCGTGGAAGTCGTGGGCGATATCGAGGAGCGTGCGGAGCGCCCGTCCATGCAGGAGCCGCCCCTTTACTATCTCCGCAACCTAGCCGGAGCCCGTACCGAAATCAGTGGTGAGGGCGACGATGCGGGGAATGGCTGCTTGCATCCGACCCCCGCCGGCACACCTCGGTCACGCTGCCGGCTACCGCGGCTGCGTCGGCCTCACCGGTAGCGACCTGGTCGGCCAGCAGCCGCACGGCCCACGCCCGCACCGATGGATGCGCGTCGGCCAGCCGACCCGTCAGCAACTCCGCATCGGCTCCTCCCACGGCATGGGCTCCCCACAGGCCGCGAAGCCGCCGCGTGGGATCGGCATGGGTTTCAGCGAGCTGACGCAGCTCCGCGGCCGGCCGCGTCACGTCTTGCCCGGCGACTCCACGACGGATTGCCGCGATAGTAAGTGCCGTAAATATTGTAACTCATAATCAAACCTCAACCGCCCGCTCGTCGGTGGTGATGGCGATCGGCTGGCAGAGGTCGGGCTCGGCGGCGAAGAGTTCCACCCGAAAGCCGGGCGGTACGGTGATCCCGCGGACGAGGTCGGCCGCAGCCGGTGGCTCGTCGCCGGCCTTCTGGGTATTGACGGCGTGGGTCGAGAGGTCGGCGGCCATGCCACCGACAAATCTGCACAGGCCAAGAGCGAGAAGAAATGGGAAAGCTCGTCGCATGAGAGGGCACCTGGCTCCGGTTATTCAGACCAGCGCTCGCGCACGACCAAAACATCATCGACCAGATCGGGTAGCCAATCCGTGAACGTCGCCCACACGACGTCGTGATCGATCGAGGCATAGCCGTGAATCAACACGTTTCGGAAGTCGACCGCTGCCGCCGCGTGGCGGATGCCGGCGAACAACGCCGGTTCACTCTTCCGAAGTCGCGACAGGGCTTCCCCGATGATCTCGAATTTCCGCTCGAAGATGACCTGCAGTCCTCTTGGGCGAGGTACTGATCTCGCGAAAGGCCGGCAGCCCGCTGCTGCATGAAGTCGGCAGCCGAGAGAATATCGGCAAGGAGCCCCGACACATTACGCGGCGACATACAGGGGAATCCGTGTCTCGGCGAGTTCCGCCTTGAAAAATTGGTTCTTCACCCCGGCAAGGCTGATCAGGTCGATCCTTTCATCAAACAGCTCGGCAAGCGTGCGATACAACCGGAAAAACTGTGCTGCGGGACTGCGATCCGGGGCCAACTCGACCAAAAAATCGACGTCGCTTCGGTCGGGCTGATAATCGGGCCGGGTTGCTGATCCGAACAGCCACAACGATTTTACACCGGCTTCCTTGCATGCGGCTTCGATGTCGCTGCGGCGCCGCTCGATATTCGGTGGAATCGTTGTCATAGGTTGTTCAACGACATGGGAATAAGATCACGGCACGATGCTTCGTTCGTAAGTGTCACCTCAGTGTAGTCTCCGGGTGAAAATCAGGGACGGGAGTGAATTTCGAGGCCGGGTTGCGATGGAGTTTTTTTCGACGTGGCGAAGTTCACTCCCGTCCCCGATTTACGCGAGGATGCTCTCGAGCACGTGGCCGTGGACGTCGGTCAGCCGCCGCTGGATGCCGTTGTTGTAGACCGAGAGCTTCGTGTGATCGATGCCGAGCAGGCGGAGCGCGGTGGCATGGAGGTCGTAGCAGTAGGTCGGGTGCTCGGCCGCCTTGAAGCCGAGTTCATCGCTTGTGCCGTACGACGTGCCCCCCTTGATGCCGCCACCGGCCATCCAGACGGTGAAGGCGCCGGCGTTGTGGTCACGGCCTTTGCCCTGCGCCGCCGGCTGCCGGCCAAACTCGGTCTGGCACATCACGAGCGTGGTGTCGAGAAGCCCGTGGGCCTTGAGGTCTGAGAGCAGGCCGCTCGCGCCGCCGTCGAGGATCGGCCCCCAGTAGCCATGATCGCGGACGAGGTCTTCGTGGCTGTCCCAGTTGGGCCGGATCTTCTTGGCCGTCGTGTTTTCGGCGCCGCAGTAGATCTGCACGAACCGCACGCCCCGCTCCACGAGCCGCCGCGCCAGGAGGCATTGCCGGCCGAAGGGCCCGATCTCGGGATGGTCGAGCTGATAGAGCCGCTCCACGCTCTCGGGCTCTCCGGCCAGGTCGGTCACCTCCGGAGCCGAAAGCTGCAGCCGGGCGGCGAGCTCATAGGCGGCGATCCGCGCAGCCAGATCACTGTTGTCGGCCCGCGGCTCCAGATGGCGGGCGTTCATCACGGCCAGAAAATCGCGGCCCGCGTCGTCGCCGGCCACGAGCCCGGCATGGTCGTCGGCCGCGAAGAGATCGGCGATCGGCGGCAGGCCCGCGGCGGTCTCGATCACGGTGCCCTGATGGATCGCCGGCAGGAAGCCCGCGCCCCAGTTCACCGGCCCGCCCGGCGGCAGCCCGCGGGGATCGGGCAGCACGACGAAGGCCGGCAGGTCGTCCGACTCGCTGCCGAGGCCGTAGGTCACCCACGCGCCCATCGACGGGAAGCCGGGCAGGATGAAGCCCGAGTTGGCCATGAACATCGCCGGGCCGTGGAGCGCCGTCTTGCTCTGCATCGAGTGGATGAAGGCCATCTCGTCGACATGGCCGGCCAGCCCGGGCAGCAGATCGCTCACCCAGCGGCCCGATTCGCCGTGCTGGCGGAAGGGCCAGTAGCTCGGCTGGCAGTTGCCCGGCTTCGAGGCAAAGAACTGCACGTTGCCCGTCGTGTCGAACGGCGTGCCGGCCCGCTTCACGAGCTCCGGCTTGTGGTCGAAGGTGTCGAGGTGCGAGATCCCGCCGGGGCAGAAGATGTTGATCACGGCCTTCGCCTTGGGGGCGAACATCGGCGGCTTGGCGGCCAGCGGGTTGGCAGCGCGGGCCGCGGCCTGAGCCTCCTCGGCGAGAAGCGTCGCGACCGCCACGCCACCGAGGCCGCCGCCGAGTTCCCAGAGGAAGTTTCGGCGGGACACGTCGCGGCGATGGAGGCGGCAGGGAAAGGCGTCGGCTGGCATCGGTCAATCCACGGAGATGAACTCGTTGGTGTTGAAGAGCATCCGGCACAACTGGGCGAGCCCCTGCGACTCCACGAGAGCCACGGCGGCGGCAAGCTCGACATCGTCGGGCTCGCGGGTGAAGGCAAGGGCGAAGCCGCGGCGGACCTGGGCGGCCGGGTCGCTGCCCGCCTCCCGCTCGAGCCGCTCCGCGAAGTGGCCCGCCTGCCGGAGCATGAAGTCGTTGTTCATGAGCGCGAGCGATTGCAGGGCGGTGGTCGTCTCGATCCTCGCCGGGGTGAGGTTGGCGGGGTTGGGGCAATCGAGCGTGGTCATGAACGAATGCGGCGTGCTGCGGACGACGAAGCGATAGATGCTCCGCCGCCAGAGTTCGGGGCTGTCCGGCGTGATGTATCGATAAATCGGGGCGTAGGCCTCCTCGTAGTCAAAGTCGCGATAGCCGGGGCCGTGCATTTCGGGGTTGAGACAGCCGGTGACGGCGAGCGTGGCATCGCGGAGGCTTTCGGCGTCGAGCCGCCGGGGCGACTGCCGCCAGAGCAGGCGATTGTCGGCATCGATCGCGAGGGCCGCGGCGGCCTCGGGCACGTCGATACTCCGCTGCCGGTAGGCATGGCTGGTGCAGATCAGCCGATGCATCGCCTTGAGCGACCACTCCCGCGCGACGACTTCCGCGGCCAGCCAGTCGAGGAGTTCCGGATGCGACGGCCGGCCGCCGCCGAGCCCGAAGTCGCTCGGCGTGTCGACGAGCCCCGTGCCGAAGTGGTGGTGCCAGAGGCGGTTGGCGATCACCCGCGGCGTGAGCGGGTTGGCCGGAGACGTGATCCAGTCGGCGAGGGCTCGCCGCCGGTCGCCCTCGGGGAGCGACGCGTCGCCAAAGCTCGGCGGGAGCGCGGCAATCGCCGAGAGCGTGCCGGGCGGCACCTCGGCGCCGAGGGTTTCCGGACTGCCGCGGAGATTCACCTTGACCGGCGGTGGCGGCCCGGCGACCGGGCCGAAGACCTTGGCTGGCGGCTGGAGCGACGCGAGTTCCTGCTCGAGCGCGGCGAGCCTCCCTTCGGCGGCGGCGAGCGCCCGGCGTTGCTCGTCGGTGCTGGCCACCGGATCGCCCTCGATCCGTGGATCACCGAAAAAGATCTGGTCGTGGCTGATGCTGTTGCCCGCGTCGGTGGCGATGAGCGTCAGAAACCTCGCCTCGGCCGGCAGCGGGAGATCGAGGGGCGTGCCGCCGTCGTCGGCGCCGATCCGGGCGGTGGCCTTCAGTTCGCCGTCGAGAAAGACAAAATAATCGGCGCCGCCCTCGGGTGTCCGGCCGCCGTAGCCGACCGTCGCCCGAAACCGCGGATTCACGAGCGGGAAGTGCTTCCTGATTTCGGTCACGTCGAACGTGATGCCCGCGTTGGCATGGAGGCCGAGGAGCGTGTGGCCCTTGGCGGCGTAGTCGACGTCGCCGAGCGTCGTGGAAAACTGGCTGGCCACTGGGCCGTTACGAATCGCGTCCCAGCCGGCCTTGCTCGTTTCGGGGATCCCTGTCACGAGCAGGCCGGTCGTCGTCACGGGCACGTCGCCGGGGCCGTCGGGCACGAAGACGGCGTTGACGTATGTGGATGGCCCGGGCTGCGGGGTGTTGACCGGGATGTTGGAGAGGTAGCCCCTCGGCTTGCCATCGACCGGCTTGCCGGAGCGGGGGTCGATACCGGTCAGTTTCGTGCCGGTGCCGGCGCCGGCTCCGCCGCCCACGATGTCGGCCAGATCGACCGGCTGGCCGGCGAGGGCATGCACGTCGGCCCGGGCCGCGGCCACGGCGGCTGTGAGTTCGGCGCGGCGACTCGCATAGCTGGCTTCTTCAGCCCGGCTCGTCGGCCGGTCGGCCCGCTTCACCCCTGCAAACACGGCCACCAGGGAGTAGTAGTCCCGCTGCGGCACCGGATCGAGCTTGTGGTCGTGGCAGCGGGCGCAGTTGATCGTCACGCCGCAGGCGGCGGTCATCACCTGCGTGACCATGTCGTCGAGATCGTCGGCGCGGGCCTGCCGCCGCAGCACGTCGCTCTTCGTCTCCACCTGGCCGACGAAGTCCCACGGGCCGGCCGCCAAGAAGCCGGCGGCGACCACGTGCTCGGGGTCGTCGGGGTCGAGCACGTCACCGGCGATCTGCCGCCGCAGAAACTCGTCGTAGGGCAGGTCGTCGTTGAGCGCGTCGATCACCCAGTCGCGATACCGCCAGGCATTGGGCCGCAGCTGGTCACGTTCGAAGCCGTGCGTGTCGGCGTAGTGGGCGATGTCGAGCCAGTGGCGGGCCCAGCGCTCGCCGTAATGCGGCGAGGCGAGCAGGCGGTCGACGAGTTGCTCGTAGGCGTCGAGTGACTCGTCGGCGATGAACGCCTTCACCTCCTCCGGGCTGGGCGGCAGGCCGAGCAGGTCGAACGAGAGCCGGCGGATGAGCGTGCGGCGGTCGGCCTCGGGGGCGGGGGCGAGCTGTTTTTCGGTGAGCGTCTGCTGGAGAAACCGGTCGATCTCGTTGCCCGCGGGCCAGCCGGAACGGGCGGGCGGCACGTCGGGCCGCACGACGGGCTGCCAGGCCCAGTGGTCGAGCCGGGGGTCGCGTTCCGTCTCGCGGGCAACGCGGTCGGCGTCGGTCTCGGGCCACTCGGCTCCGGCGTTGATCCAGCGGGTCAGGAGGGCGATTTCCTCCGCCGGGAGCGGCTCGTCGGGCGGCATCACGTAATCGGGATCGGCGTGCGTGATTCGTTTGACGAGTTCGCTCTCGGCCGCCTTGCCAGCGACAATCACCGGGCCGAAATCCCCCCCCTTGAAGGCGCGATGCCGCACGTCGAGCCGCAGGCTGCTCTCCTGGGTGTCGGGCCCGTGGCAGTCGCCGCACCTGGCGACGAGCAGCGGACGAATCTCGGCCTCGAAGTCGATCGCGGCGGCCATGGCAGGAGCCGGGATTCCGATCAGGACGCCCGCCATCAGAAGCGAAGCAACCCGGGCCAGGCCCCGGATGCCTGAAGCGTGCCGCCATGAGCCGGCGTGCGAACGTGATCGTAGACGTCGTCTCATCCCGGCCTCCTCCGATACCACTTTTATCATAGGCCACGCGGGCGTTGCCGCAGCCTGAATGCGTCGCAAATCTTTTACGTTTTTCCCGTGCTGCGGCTAGGGATCGGCGTGGAGTCCCATCCGCTCGACGGCCAGCGGCTGGAAGGCGATTGTTTCAACAGCCGCCGGATTCCCGCCGCCGAACCCAGAGACGTTGAGCGTGCCTCAGTCGTCGATGCCCTGGCGCTTCAGGTCGGCCACCCGAACCGCCTGCCTGGCGGCCTCCGGCAGCCGGGCGAGCGGAGCGTCGCGACTTCCCGCGGCCGTGCCGTTTCCGGTCGGCGCAGCGAACAGCTGGGTTTCAGCGGCTGGCAGCGGGCGAAGCACAGCAGAGCAGCAGCACGAGCAGGGGGCGGAGCGTATGCATGGTGGCACCGGAAGAGGTGGGAGAAGACGGCGTGCGTTGGCCTCTCGTTGAGGACACGACGGGTGAGGTGTCACCGCAGTTTCGCTTCGACGTCGGCTGAAACGCGGTGCGTCAGCGGCACCGGCCGACCGACGATGGCGGCCACGCAGATGCCGACGGCCGCGCAATCGAACCGCCGGCCATCCGTCAAGCCAGCACCTCCTCGATCACGTGCCCGTGCACGTCGGTGAGCCTGCGCTCGATCCCGTTGTTGTAGAACGAGAGCCGGGTGTGATCGAGGCCGAGCAGGTGGAGGATCGTGGCGTGGAGGTCGTAGATGGTCGCCACCTTCTCCACGGCCTTGTAGCCGAACTCGTCGGTCGCCCCGTGGTGGAAGGCCCGCTTGACACCCGCCCCGGCCAGCCAGACGGTGAAGCCGGAGGGGTTGTGGTCGCGGCCGTTGGCCCCCTTCTGGAAGGTCGGCATTCGCCCGAACTCCGTCACGAAGGCGACGAGCGTGTCGGCCAAGAGACCGCGGTCCTTGAGATCCCGGAGCAGGCCGGCGACCGGCTGGTCGAGGATCGGGCCGTGAACCGAGTATTGCTTGTGAATCGTCTTGTGGCCGTCCCAGTTGCCCACCCCTTCGCCCATCGCGTAGGCCCCGTTGAAGAGCTGCACGAACCGCACGCCCTGCTCGACGAGCCGCCGGGCGAGGATGCAGTTGCGGGCGAAGCGGGCCTTGAGCGAGTTGGTCACGTCGTCGGCCCCGTAGAGCTTCAGGGTCTCGGCCGACTCGTCGGAGAGGTCGGCGACCTTGGCCGCTGAAAGCTGCATCTTGGCTGCCAACTCGTAGGCGCTGATTCGGGCGGAGAGGTCGGTGTCGCCCGGATGGCGGGCGAGGTGATCGTCGTTGAGCAGCCGGAGGAAGTCACGGGTCGCGAGGTCGGCGGCTTCCGAGATTGCCGCCGGCCGGGCCAGGTTGGCGATCGGCTTGTCGGCGTTGAAGGGCGTGCCCTGGAACACCGCCGGGAGGAAGGCGCTTTGCCACTGCCGGGGGCCGATCTGCGGCACGCCCCGCGGGTCGGGGATCGCCACGAACGCCGGCAGATCGCGGCATTCGCTCCCCAGGGCGTAGGTCGTCCAGGCGCCGATGCTGGGGAAGCCGTCGAGCGTGAAGCCGGTCGACATCTGGTTTTCGGCCGGCCCGTGGGTGTTGCTCTTGGCCGTCATCGAGTGGATGAAGCACATCTCGTCGGCCAGTTCGCCCAGGTGCGGCAACAGATCGCTCGTCATCGTGCCGCTCTCACCCCGCGGCTTGAAATCCCAGAGCGGCTTGATCAGGTTGCCCTGCTCCCCCTGGAAGGTAATCAGCTTTCCGCCCCCGGGCGTCGGCATCGGTGTGTCGTGGCGGCGGACGAGCTCGGGCTTGTAGTCGAAGGTGTCGACGTGTGAGAGGGCGCCCGAGCAGAAGATCATAAGCACGTTCTTCGCCTTGGGGGCGAAGTGGGGCGGCCGCGGCGCGAACGGCCGAGCCGGGTCGATCACCGGCCGGATCGGCGGCTCGCCCGCGATCAACCGCTGCTCGTGGAGCAGGGCCGCCAGCGCGATGCCGGACAGGCCGGTACCGCCCCACTGGAGAAAGGCCCGCCGATCGAGCAGGTGGCGGCCGGCGTGGGAGAGCGGATGGTGCATGGTGGGCCCCGGGTCGAGCGTCAGTAGACGGTGATGAACTCGTTGGCGTTGTAGAGGCTGCGACAGAGGATCGGCAGGCCGTGGGCGGCCACGAGCTCGCGGCCGGCGGCGATTTCCCGGTCGGTGGCGGGGCGGCCGAAGGCGAGCTGGATCGCCCGGGCGACCTGCCGGCCGGAATCGCTGCCCGCCTCCTCCGCGACGCGGGCGGCGAACCGGGCCGCCTGATCGAGCAGGAACTCGCCGTTCATCATGTTGAGCGCCTGCAGCGGCGTGGTGCTCACGGTGCGGGCGGGCTGCACCTGGCCGGCGTCGGGGCAGTCGAAGGGGCCGAAGAAGCTGTCGAGCTCGGCCCGTGGCTTCGCCTGGTAGACCATGCGGCGGAAGTCGTCGGCGGTGAACCTGTTCTTCGTGACGTAGACCTTGACGTAGTTGCTGTTGGGCTCGAAGAGATCGAAGCCGGGGCCGCCCATCGCCGGGTTGAGGCTGCCGCTGACGGCCAGGATCGCGTCCCGCAGCGGCTCGGCCTCGAGCCGCCGCGGCGGATGCCGCCAAAGCAGGCGGGCGTCGGCGTCGGCGGCGAGACCGTCGGGCCGGGCCGTGCTCGCCTGGCGGTAGGCCCGGCTCATGACGATCAGGCGGTGGATCCGCTTGAGCCGCCAGCGTTCGCCCGGGCTCGCGGGATCGACCAGTTCGCTCGCCAGCCAGTCGAGCAGTTCCGGATGGCTCGGCACGCCGCCGTTGACGCCGAAGTCGCTCGGCGTGTCGACGATCCCCGTGCCGAAATGGTAATGCCAGAGGCGGTTGACGATCACGCGGGGCGTGAGCGGGTTGGCGGGGTCGGCGATCCAGTCTGCGAGCGTCCGGCGGCGGTCCCGTTCGGCCGCGTCAGCGGGCAGTTGCCAGGTGGAGCCGAAGTTCGTGAGACTTCCCGGCGGGATCTCCTCGCGGGGCTGCATCGGGTCGCCGCGGAAGAACCGGTGGGTCTTCGGCGGCTTTCCAAACGTGCCGGCGTAGGCCTTGGGAAGCTTGCTCAGCGACTCGAGCTTTTTCGTGAGCTCAGCCACCTGTTCCTCGAGCGACTCGAGCTCGGCGAGTTCGTTCGGCGACAGCCCGGCGGCGGCCCTGATCGGCGGAATTGTGGCCGCGTGGACGTAGTCGGCTGGAATCCGATCGGCCTGCGTGGCGACCGTCTTCCACGCCTTCCCGTCGAGCGACACGGCGATCTCATAGGCGGTCGCGAGGCGGTCGGAGTACGTGGGCTTCGGGCTGCGGTCGCGGCTCCAGACGACGCGGCTGACCTCCTCGACCTCCGGCAGCTCCAGTTGCACCCAGCCGCCGCCGATCTGGTTGGAGATCCACGACTTTTGGTTGCCGTAGAGCCCGTCGCTGAGGTGGGCCAGTGTGTGAAACGGGTTGCCGGAGTAATCCCCCGACGACGACAGCGTGGCTCCGCGAGCCACGTTGCGGCCGCTCGGCGTCAGCACCTCGAGCTCGTCGATGCAGGGCTCCGCGGAGCTCGTCGCTCGCACGGTGAACCGCACGAACTTGGCCGGCACCGGCGGGAAGGCGTCGACGTTCGCCCCGGCCGTCACCCGGCCGCGGACGTGGGCGACCAGGCCGCCCGCATCGTCCGCCGAGTCCTGCTCCTCGAAGATCACGACATCGGCCGTGACGCTGGCCGACTCCGCGCCGCCCACGACCAGCAGGCGGGACGACTCGGTGAGCCGGTGGGATCCCGCGTCGCGAAAGCCGCTCCACAGGGCTTGGTCGGGCGGCGGATCGCCCGAGCCGTCGGCGAACAGCCGCTGGTCGACGACGGCGATCTGCTCCTGGTCGGCCGTGGTGGCCGGATCGCCGTCGGCGTCGAGCACATAGCGAGCGTCGCGGGCGTGAGACTTCCAGCCGGTCCCCCACGAGAGCCAGATCCGAAATGTGCCGGCGGCCCGGGGGGCGTAGGCGAAGACGGCCTGGCCCGGCTTGGCGGCCCACCAGTGATACTGCTTGCCGAAATTGGGCAGCGAGCGGATGTCGCCCGGGTCGGCGGCGTGGCCCCGCTCGCTGCCGCCGGCGTGGTCGGCGATGCCCTGCGGCTCGACGAGCTTCTCGGTGTGGTCCGTGGTGCGGTCGTCGACCACGATCGTCCGCAGGAGTCGGGCGGCCGGCTGGAGCTGGGCGATCCTCCGCTCTTTCGGAGCAAGCTCGGCCCTGACCGCCGCGATCCGTTCCAGCCGCTCGTCGTTGTCGGGCGGGAGGATGTCGCGCTCGCCGTGCTGCACCCCCTCGAACACCGCCTTCATCGCGTAGTAGTCGGTCTGCGGAATCGGGTCAAACTTGTGGTCGTGACAGCGGGCGCAGCCCACGGTGAGGCCGAGGAAGGCCGAGGCGGTCGTGCTCACCATGTCGTGCAGTTCGTCGGCCCGTTGGTTGGCCGTGAGGACCGGGTCGGGAGAGCCGACGCGATCCTTCGGGCCGCCCACGATGAAGCCCGTGGCGGCGTCGGCCCCGAGCTGGTCCCCGCAGAGCTGCTCCCTCACAAACTGATCGTAGGGCTTGTCGGCATTGAACGCCTCGATCACCCAGTCGCGATAGGGCCAGGCATTCGTCCGGGCTTTGTTGGTCTCGAAGCCGTCGCTCTCGGCGAACCGCACGACATCGAGCCAGTGCCGCGCCCAGCGTTCGCCATGGTGCGGCGAGGCCAGCAGGCGATCGACGAGTTCGCGATACGGCCCGTCGGTGCCGCCGGCGGCGCGGCAGGCATCCTCAAACGCCGCGATCTCCTCGGGGCTCGGGGGCAGCCCGATCAGATCGAACGACACCCGGCGGATCAGCGCCTTTGGGTCGGCCTCGGGATTCATCGCCAGGCCCGCTGCCGCGAGCCGCTCGAGGATGAAGGCATCGATCGCCGTCGTGCCCGGCGGAGCCGCCGGCACAGCCGGCCGCGCGAGCGGCCCGAACGCCCAGTGATTCGCTCCCTTCGCGGGCTTCGCCTCGCCCTCCGGCAACAGCTCGGCGAGCGACTGGAGGTCGTCTGGCCAGACGGCCCCCGCGGCGATCCAGTCGTGGAGGAGTTGCTGCTCGTCGGCCGAGAGCGGCTCGCCGTCGGCGGGCATGAGCAGCTCCTTGTCGGAGGTCGAGACGCGGACGAAGAGCTCGCTCTCCTCGGGGCTGCCCGGCACGATGCCCACCGATCCCGAGTCGCCGCCGGCAACCGCCTGCTCGCGAAGATCGATCCGGAAGCCGCTTTCGGCGTCCTCCGGGCCGTGGCAGGCCCCGCACTTCGCTGCGAGCAGCGGCCCGATGCGGCCGGGAAAGTCGATTTCCTCGGCAGCGCAGGCCGAAGTCCCGACGCCAAATCCGCCGATCGCGCCGACACTCAGCCAACCGATCAGGACAACTGCGAGGCTATCGAGTGGTACGCGTGGGTGTCGCATCCGCTTGCTCCTCTCGGGTCTGGCACGACGCGGCCCGCGATACTCGCACCGAATCTACCAGTATTTTAGGTCCGAACGCCGGCGGGGCCGATTCCAAACAGCATGATTTTTTTACGTTTTTTGGCTGGACCTTCGTGCCGTGTTACGGCTCGAGTACGAAGTGAAAAAAATTGTTGTTGGCTGGGCTGACGTCGGCCCGGAGCGGTGAGGTGAGCGGCGAGGCGTAGCGGGAGGGCAGGATGTTTTTGGACTCCGGATACGGATTGTCCGACTCGGCGGCCGTGGGCACCGTCTTCGTCACGCAGACCACGTGGGTGCCCGCGAGCGTACCGTCAGCGTCCCGCCAGGTGCGAAGCCGAAAGCGGCCCTGGTCGTCTGTGACCGCGGCGGCGGGGCGGCCGCCTTCCGGACAAAAAAGCACGCCCGCCCCGGCGACCGGTTTGCCATCGAGCGAGACCTCGCCCGTCACGCCGTGCAACGCGGGCCGCCCGGGCCCGCACCCCGCAGCGACGAGCGCGAGCAGGAGCCCGAGGCTCGGCGGCAGATGAGCCCGCGGAGGCCGGTCGCCATGCCCGCCCTTGCCAACGAGGGCACCACGGCCGCGGAAAGAGCTGCTCATGGCTCGGCCCCTGCCGTTTACTGTGTCGTGATCGACACCGGGCGGCCGTCGCGGCGGTCGCCCAGCATCTGGTAGGCGAGGAAGTCGATCGAGTCGTTGACGAAGTGGACGCTGCCATCCCCCATCGCGAAGTGGGCTCCGCCGGCGTGCCGCGAGCGGAAGGCCTGCTCGATCGCCCACTTGCCGCCCCAGGTGTTGTTGACGAGGGCCGCATCGAAGCCTGGCTCGCCGGGGCAAGATGGATAGTTCATCGGTGCACTCGTGGCGTTCCAAAGGCTGTTGAAATGCATCCAGCCGTCGGCGGCGTGCCAGGAGCAGGCGGGCCGCATCTCCCCCAGGGCGAACGTGTTGCTGAGGCCGTCGCGGATGTCGGCGAAGGCGGCGCCGAAGTTGGCATGGCCGAAGATGCCGGAGATGCGTTTGCCGTCGGGGGTATCGCCATGGCCGGCAGGGCCGTTGCCGAACGCATTGCCGGGATAGGGGCCGCCGAATCGCTGGCTGCCCATGCTCACGGCATAGTTGCTCGGGCCGGGGTCGCGGCCCCGCATCGAGACGGCGGCGGAATGGTACAGGGGGTTCCCGTCCAGCGGCCCGTCGCCGACATCGCTCGGGCACTGGAAGAGCGGAATCTTCACCGAGGCCACCCAGCGACCGTCGGCGAGCGTGCTCTGCATCACGGTGTCGACGGAGGTGTCGCAGCGGTCGAAGAGGGGCTGCTGCTCGAGATGAGGGAGGAGGAGAACCAGGAAACTACCCAGCCGGCCCGGATAGAGCGCGTTCCACCGATACGGCGGCATGTGCTCCGCTCCCGGCGGAAACCGCTGCGTATTCTGGGCATACGCATGAACGGCGAGGCCAAGCTGCCGGAGGTTGTTTTTGCACTGGCCCATCC
>CALGAS010000186.1 GCA_937959175.1 uncultured bacterium
CAGGTTGATCGGATCGGCCAGCCGCGCCGCCAGGTCAAAGGCCTTGCGGATGCCTGACGAATCGAAGGCCGCGGCGCGGCGGGCAACCGCTGCCCGCGGCCGGCCGGAGTGGTCGCTCATCCGCCCGCAGCCCTCGCCCTCTTTCAGCCGGCGTCCTTGAACAGCTCGGCCAGCCGCTGGCCGAGTTTCTCGCCCCGGACGTCGAGCGTGATCACGTTGCCGTCGCGGCCGATCAGGACGAACTGGGGAATTCCGCTGATTCCGTAGAACTCGGCCAGAGGATTGCCACCCCCGGCGTCCCCCTCGTGGAGGACGGGCCAGGGAATCTTCCGCTCGGCCACGAACGCCTCGAGGGCGGCGCGATCTTGGTCGAGGCTGATGCCGACGATCTCGAAGCCCTTGTCGTGATACTTTTCGTACTCGGCGAGCATGTTGGGAATCTCGGCGACGCAGGGGCCGCACCAGGTCGCCCAGAAGTCGACGAGCACGACCTTCCCGGCCAGGGTCGCCGGATCGAAAGCCTGCCCATTGAGGAGGGTGCCGCTGATCTCCATCGGGTTGCCCGGCAGCGACATGAACCGCAGTTTGCCCTCGAAGGCCTTGGAGAGGCCGCGAATGCGGTCGTTGCTGCTCGTCTCAAAGATCGGGCCGAAGGTCTTCATCGCCGCCACCGCCGCGTCGCTGCCCCCGGGGATTTGCTCGAGGGCCTGCACGAACTGCATGGCCATCGCAGCGGTCTGGGCGTCGTTTGGATCAGCCTTGAGGAGGTCGCCGGCCTTGGTCACGAGGGCGTCGGCGTCGCTGAAATCCCGCGTCTCCAGCATCTCCTGCACGTCCATGACGACCATCATCCGCTTGGCCTCGCGGGCCATCGGCTCGACGCCGCTCTCGATCAGCCTGGTGGCGAAGGCCTCCATGTCGGCCGCTGCATTTTCCACCCCCAGCCGCCCGAGCATCGCCAGGCTCTGAAGCTTGAGCCGGGAGGCTTCGGCCACCAGAGCGGCGTCGTCCTTGGCCTCCGTCAGAATCCGGTCAGCCGCCTTGACGGCAACCTGCGACACATCCCGGAAGTAGTTCATCATCTCTTGCTGGGAACGCGGCTGCCGCTTCGGCGGCATCAGGCTGCCGACAAACTCGATCAGTTCCTGGGGACTGGCATCGGCCGGCAGCTCGGGGACCGTCAGCGGGCCGTCGGCGTCGGCCGGAGTCGCGGGCGGTTCGGCCACGGGCTGGCCGTGGGCGGGGATGCCGGCCCCGATCGCGAGCAGCATGAGTAGGGAAGCAAGACCGCGATATCCGACAGCCGGGACAGCCGGCAGGGCAGGGGAGCGCATGAAGTCCTCAGATGGGAGAAGGGGGCGGTTCAACACAGGTCGCCTGTGGACCGCTGAAGCCTACTCCCCGCGGCAAGCAAGGGGCAACGGGACGCGGTCGCCCCGCGGCCACGCCTAGTGGACGAGCGTGCGAAATCGAACGAAACCGCTCGCGCCCGCCGGGAGCGGCTCGGTCAGCCGCCAGGTGAGCACCACCGAGCCGTCATCGCCGGTCTCAGTCGCGAACTCGGCCGGCAGGCTGCAGGCGGGGGAGTCGGGCACGAGCGTGAGCCGCTCGGGGAGGGCGTCGGCCAGCACGATCCCGGTCAGCGGGCGGTCGCCGGAGTTGAGCATGTAGATCATGAAGTCGATCTCCTCGCCCCGCCGGGCGGTGTCGGTGCCGGCCCGCTTGCAAAGCGTCAGCTCGGACCGGCCCGGGGATTCGAAGCGGAGCGTCGCCGTTCCCCGGTCGGCAGCCACCACCTGGGCCGCCTGCTCGTCGACCAGGACGTTGGCCGCCTTGATGCAAGTCCAGGCCACTGGCACATCGAAGCCGACCTCGACGTGGGGCCGCTGCCGGCGGCGGGCCTGCTCGAGCTGGTCGATCGCCAGCCGGGCCGCCGGACCCTCGAGCCCGCGATCCTCATCGGGCAAGAGTGACTGATCGACCGCCAGCGGCGCGAGCCGCTCCTGCAGCGCGACGCCCGGCAGCGCCTTGCGGGAGGCTTCGGGGGCGATGTTCTGCACGCTGCCCCAGACCGGCTGCCGCTCGACCTCGAGCGCGACGAGTTCTTCAGTGGTGATCCCGCCCGGCCCCACGGGAGCGGCGTCTTCGAACGGACGAATCACCTCGCGGACGGCCGCGAAGCGGGGTGCGTAGACACAGGCACAGTTCGAGGCGACGACCTCGACGCGGTCGGCATCAGGGCCATCATCGGCCGGCTGGTAGCGGGCGACCGTGTCGCCGGCGGTGAGATTCGCGAGGCCAACGCGGCCGGTTGCCTTGGCCGGAGCGCCGTGGTCGTCGCCGTCGCAGACGAGGCAGGGGCGGATCACCGGAATCGCCGGCTGGCAGGGGGGGCAGAAGACCGGCTGGCAGCCGCCGGGCTGGCACTGCCCTGACCGACACATGCCGGTCGGGCAGCGGGCGGCGGACGAACCGGCCAGGACGGGATGGCGGGGCGGGCAGCCGGCCGGACCGCAGCGGCCCGGCCGCATGGCGAGCCGGGGCAGGGGAGGGGCGGGGGCCTCGAGGGCGGTCGGAACGATGCGACGCTCCTCGTCCGCGGCCTCTGGCAGCGGTGTCGCGGCGACTGCCGGGCGGGCAGCGGGCGGCTCGGGGCGCCGGGTCGCCGGATCGGCCAGGTCGGTGAAGGCGGCGGTCAGCGAGTCGTCGGCCCTGGCCGCCGGGATGACGTCGGCCGGCAGCACCGTGATTGCCGTGGCCGAGGTGGCCAGCGGGGTGGTGATCGAACGGCACGAGCAGAGGATCAGGCTGGCCGTCGCAATCGCTGCGAGGCGGAGCCAGCGGAGACGGCGGTGGCCAGGACAGCCGGGCATCATGGCACGCTCCCGGGAGCAGGAAGACGGTTGCCGATCACCACTTCCGCCACCGGATCACCCAGCGTGCGGGCGACCTCGAAGGCATCGTCGCCCGGCTTGACGTCAAACCAACCGGCAGGCACGAGCGTCGGCTCTTCGGGCTCGCAGGCGACGTAGACCACCCGCCGCACCAGCGAGCCATCGAGGGCGGCGGTGAGATCGTTTTCGTCGATCACGATCTCGACCGGGAACCGCCAGTCCATCCCGGCCGGCGTCGCCATCCTCGCCAGCACCCGCACCGACGGGAAGAGTTCCGCACCTGGCTGCCCGGGAATGCCGCCGATCCGCAGCCGGTAGGCATGGCCCACCACCAAGCCGATTCGCAGCGGGCCCTGGCGAAGTGGAGACCAGCCAGCGGCCGTCTCGATCGAGATCCGCATCCCCGCCGGCCCCCGAATCTCGACCGGCTGGACGTCGAGCGGGAGCGTCGACGCCGGTCGCGGCATCGGTTCCGGATGGGGACCGGGCTGAAGTCGCCCGGGGGCGCCAATCGCTCCCGGTGCCTCAAAGGCGGCGAATCGTTGGGTCGGCTCTGCCGCGACGGCCTGGGGGAGACTTCCCACCAAGGCTGTCCCGACAAGTCCGACGATCGCCAGCAGCCCTCGGGCGAACTGCAGCACGGTCCCTGTCCGGAAAAGGTTCACGATGTCGTTTGAATCTGGGGCGGGGGTGGTGGTGGCTCCTTCATCGCGGCCGCGGCCTCCCGGCCGGGCCGGGAGCGGCAAGAATCTTGGACGCGGCTCGGCCGCCGGCCCGGGGCTAGTCCATCGGCTCCGGCGGGCAGGGCAGCTCGTTCATCGAGCCGGGCACGATCGTCCCTGGGCCGAGGGCGTCGGGATCCGGGCCGCCGTTGCCGACGAAGCGGGTCCGCGATTCCGGCGGCTGCTTGAGCTTGATGTGGGGCACGTCCTGCCGCTCGGCGAGGTAGGCATGGCGAGCCGGCTTCGGATAGCTCAGGCCCGGATACTGCTGGACATGGAGGCCCAGCGACTTCGACGGGGGCGGCAGATGCACCTTCGTGTGATTGGTGATGCTGTGCCGTTGCAGGCCGGCAGGCACGCCGAGCGGAATGTGGGCCGGCCCAGGCAGGCCGATCGGTGTGCCAACCTGCGGCATGCCGTACTCAGGAGCCGTCATGCCGGCCACGAAGGCGGGGGGCAGCTGCGAGGGATCGCCGCCGCAGGGCATGCCCAGGGGGCCGCCCACGCCGCAGGCTCCGGCACCGCCGGGTCCACCGGGACCGCCGGCGAGGGGCATGGCAACACCACCGGCAGCGGCGCCCGGGGCCTCGAGATCCTTGTTGCCGATCCGGATGATCGCCAGGATCGAGCCGCGGCGGTCGGCTTCCACCACCGGATCGACGCCAGGATCGAGCCGCGTGCTGACGAGCGTCTCCACGCCGGCCACGGCCAGTTCCTGATACTCAGCATCGGGCAGGTAGACCACCTTCGTGACAAAGTTGCCGGTGGTCACCTGGTCGAGGTCTTCGTCGGTCAGCTGAAAGGGGACGGCGTTGTGGGCCAGATAGGCAGCCGTCCGTGGGGTGACCGGGGCAACCTCGAGCGATGGATACAGTTCGATGCCCTCGTGGCCGAGAATGTCGGTGATCTTGAGCCGGTAGATCGCCCCCTGCGGGAAGTCGTAGCGGCCCGGCGCGATCAGCGGCTCGGAATCGAAGCCGCCCATCGCGGTAACGTCCCAGCGAATCTGCATCCCGTCGGGACCGACGAAGCCGACCTGGGACGTCGGTGCCATCCCGACCATGCCGAGGCCACCGGGTCCGCCACCGCCGCCAGCCGCCGCGATGCATTCCTCGTATGAAGCCGGGGCGATGATGCCCGGGCCGGGGCCCTCGACGCCCGGGCCGGGATGCTGGAGCATCGCGGCCGGCGGGAGGACGTTGGTGTGCGGTGTGGCCGTCGGGCGGAGCTGAGCCAGCCCGGTGAACGGCGAGTTGGCGGGGATGTGGCAGCCGGTCAGGGCGGCCGCGAGGGACATGCCGACGAAACCCTGCAGACGTCGGTTGGTCATAGCGTGCAACCTCCAGTGCGGTTTTCCGGCATGGGCCGGTCAGCCCCGAATCCGTACACTCCGAACGCGATGTCCGGCAGCACGCTTCGTGGCGGTAAAAATCACCTTCTGTGCATCGTCCTGCCGGACCCCGTTTCTTTGGCAAAACCGAAATATTCACCGCGACCGCCATGACCGTCAGCCTTTTCGGTTCGCCCAGACTGCCAGTCCTGCCGGCTCGTCCGGCAATCACCGCTGGTGGGCTGCTCCTCGCCGCGATGATCCTGGCGGGGCTGGCCGCGGATGCGGCCCAGAGCGTCTACAGCCCGGGTGCGGCTCGGGGGGCCGGCGGGGCGGCGGGCCCTGAAGAGGCGGCGGCCCAGGCGGAGCGGATCGTGGCCAGCAGTCTGGCTCGGATCGGGCGGGCCGAGTCGGTGTCGCTGAAGCTGCGGCAGCGGGTTCGGATCGGCGATCGGGTCCTGGTGGGAGCCGGCCGCTATTTGCAGGCAGGGCAGGGGGAGGAGCAACGATTCCGCCTCGAGACGACGCTCACCTGCGACACCGAGTCGTTCACCGTCACCGAGGTCTCCGACGGGCTCTTCTGCTGGCTCAACCGCTCGGCCGGCGAGAAGGAGATCACGCTCCATCGGATCGACGTCCAACGGGTTCGCTCGCAGCTCGAAAAACTCGGGGCGGCCGATCCTTCGGATACCGCTCCCTATCTCGGCGGCCTGCAGCGGAACCTCTGGTGGACCAGGCAATGGTTTCGATTCACCACCGCGACGGCGGCCGAACTCGATGGGCGGCCGGTCTGGATCGTCGACGGCGAGTGGCCTGCGGGGGCGGTCGTCGCGCTCTTGCCGGAACTGGAATCGGCAGCGGCCGAACCGGATGGCCTGCAGCCCGAGGATCTCCCCGACGGCGTTCCCTGGGCGGTCCGCTTCACGATCGGGCGGGACGATCTGCTTCCCCGGAGGATCGAGTTTCTCGCCCGCCCGGGGCCGCGGCCGGTCGAGCCCGGTCCGATCGAACCGATCGCCGTGGTCGAGTTGCTCGAGATCGAGCTCGATGGCCCGGTCGATGCGACGGCCTTCTTCTATCAGCCGGCCGCCGAGGGCCTGATCGATTTCACCGAGTACTGGGTCAGCACGCTGGGCCTGATGCGGCCCTAGCAGACTGTGGAACAAGTCTGCCGCCGCAGGATGCGGCGATCGGCGACCCCCAAAAACCTCGGCTTTTTGGGGAGTCGCTCACGTGGAAAAAGGCCATGGAGGGCTTTTCCCACGGGCAGCTAGAGTCCGCCGGCCGCAACAATCCGACGGGCGGCCTCGATCGCGGCCAGCAGGCTGGCAGGGTCGGCCTTGCCGCGGCCCACGATGTCGAAGGCGGTGCCGTGGGCGACGCTGGTCCGCACGATCGGCAGCCCGAGGGTGACGTTCACCGCCCGGTGCATGCCGAGGAGCTTGACGGGGATGTGGCCCTGGTCGTGGTAGAGGGCGACGACGCCATCGAAGGCTCCCGCAAAGGCCTTCGCAAACAGCGTGTCGGCGGGCAGTGGACCGGCGACGTCGAGACCCTCGGCAGCCAGTCGGGCGACGGCCGGCTCGATGAGCCGCGACTCCTCGTCACCGAACAGGCCGCCTTCGCCACCGTGCGGATTGAGGGCTGCCACGGCCAGTCGAGGCGAGCGGCCGAGCAGGGCGGTGAGCCCGGCAGCCAGTCGCCGACCGGCCGCGGCGATGCCCTCCGAGGAGAGCCGCTCGAGGGCCGAGCGCAGCGATTCGTGGAGCGTCGCATGGACCACTCCCAGATCGGTGCGGCCGCCGGCTCCGGGGAGCCAGAGCATCATCGAGGCCGCCGCGTCAGGCAGCCCGCAGGCTCGAGCAAGGAGTTCCGTGTGGCCTGGCACGTCGTAACCGGCCGCGTGGAGGGCCTCCTTGTGGAGCGGGCCGGTGACGATCGCCGCGGCCCGCCCAGCCAAGACGGCCTCCGCAGCGGCTTCGACGGCCGCTGCGGAGGCCCGGCCACCAGCAGCCGAGATAGTGCCGTCTTCGATTTTTACGGTGGCGTTGTCGGCAGTGACAGGCCGGCCGGCATCGGTCATCTGGCCGGGAGCGACGACAAGAAGCTGGCCCGGCTGCGAGGGCCGGGGATCGGCAAGGTCGACCGTCTCGATGGTGGCGGCTGGAAGCCCCCGCCGACGGTCGAGCACGCCGGCCAACAGGTCGGCATCGGCCACGACCCGCAGCCTCGCCCCGCGGTGCGCGACAGCTTGGCTCCAGGCCAGCGACACGACCTCCGGGCCGATCCCGGCCGGGTCGCCGCAGGTGAGCAGGAGGAGGGGGGCGGCGGTTGCCATTGGCCTGATGATACTTTCCGGGATCCTGCGGATCGCTATAAATGGGTGGCGGGCGTTTGTGCCGGGCTCGCCTTTGCCTCTGCCCGCCTCCTGCCTCGCCCCGCGGTCGCCGCCACGCATGGAAAAGACCTTCGCCCGCGCCGCCTTGTTCGCCGTTGCCCTCCTGGCGGCCACGGCCGGCCTCGGACTCTGGATCGGCGATCTCCACGGAGTGACCGACCCGGCCGTGCTCCGCTGGGCGACGGTCCATCGGCTCTCGGGAATGTTCACCGCCTTGATGGTTTTGCTGGTCAACAGCCTGGCGGTCACCTACTTCATCGGGACCGGACGCTGGTGCCGGGAGGTCGTCGAGACCTACCGCCTCGATCCAGCGCTCGTGGAGCGGAGCAAGAAACTGAAGCGGTCGTCGTTTCCCTTCGCGGTGATCGGGATGCTCTCGATGGTGGGCATTGTGGCCCTCGGAGGCGCGGCCGACCCCGGTGGGGGGCTGGCGGCCAGCAGCCAGGAATGGGTGACCTGGCACCTCGTGGGCGGCATCGGGCTGGCGCTGGTGATCGCCTGGTGCTTCCAGGCCCAGGTGCCGGCGATCCGCGGCCACCACGACCTGATCGACGAGATCATGGTCGCCGTCCGCAGTGAGCGGGCGGCCCGGGGCCTCGACACCGAGGGCTGACCGGGCGGCGGCCCCTCCTACCGCGCTTCGTCGACGGCCTGCTGCCCGCCTGTTGTGGTGTGACCGTGCATGCCATGGGCGTGGCTCGACTGCTCCGAGGCGGTGATCGCCCAGGCGAGCCCGAGCCCGAGGACGAGCACGGTCGTCAGCAGCACGCGGTCGTGCGTGTGGAACTGCACTTCAGGAAGCAGGTCGGCCGCGGCGATGCAGACAAACGCCCCGCCGGCCACCGCCAGGGCGACGCCGAGCACCGTCGCCTGGCTTCCGCCGAAAAGCGGGAGGCTGGCCAGGAAGGCGATCGCCCCGATCGGAACCACCGCAGCGTAGGCGAGATTGACGGCGAGCTTCATGCCGCGGCTGGCTCCGGCGTCCTGCATCAGCGTGGCGATGATGGCGGCGTCGAGCGGCTTGTGGAGGAGGATCGCCAGGAAGGTGGCGGCCCCCGCCAGGAGCCCCGTGCCGTGGCCGGCGTCGGCTCCGACCGAGGCCGCCAAGGCTGCCCCGTCGGCGAGGCTGTGAAGGGCGAGCCCCGCAAAGGCGCCACACCAGGCCCAGGGGCCCCGCCGCCGGCCGGCGGTCGGAGCATGGGCATGCTCCGGGTCGGGCCGCTGCCCGCTGTGGTCATGATCTTCGTGGCCGCAGGCCGATTCGGCGGAATGGTGGGCATGGCCGTGAAACGCCCGCTCGAGCAGGAACATCGCGAAGAAACCGACCAGGGCCCACCGCATGGTGGCGTCGACATTGCCGCCAAGTTCCAGCGCGGCATGGGGCAGGAGGTGGAGCAGCCCGACGCCCAGCAGCACGCCGCCGGTGAACGAGAGCAGCACCTGCGTCATCCGGTGGCTCATCGACACGAGGGCCACCGAACTTCCCCCGGCGATCGCGGCGGCCGCGATCAGCACGAGGTAGCCGGCAAGCGAGGCCATGGCCGTCATGTCGGGAAGAATGGCAGCCGAAGGCACAGGCGTTCACGAGGGGGCGGCGAAAACACCATGATCCCGTCCCTCGGCCCGCCCGGCAAGCGGGTGCTTTGACGGCTGGCGGGATTCCTGCGGAACCTGGCCGGGTGGCTGTGGTGCAGCCCGTCCCGGGCCGGCCGCTACCGCCGATATTGCCACTGCTGGCTGGGATACTGCTGCTGGAAGGTCCGCGTCGCCTGCTGCATTTGCTGCTTGACAGTGGCGAGCTTCTCCGTCCAGGCCGCGTCGCCGGCAGCGAGCGCGGCGAGGATCAGGGCCAGCGCGTAGGTGAGCATGTTCGGCCAGAGCACCGGGCCGTAGAACTTCAGCGCCGTGCCGAACGACTTTTTGAACTTCGGGCCGAACATGCCCAGTTTCACGCTCCAGATCTCGTCGAGCACGAGGTGCGTGAGGAATCCAAGAACGACGGCGCTCGAGACGAAGTAGCGGCGGAGCGGTTCCTCGGAGCCGAAGGCCAGAAACGTGATCAGGCCGGCGATCGCCGCCGACGGAAAGCTGTGAAACATGCCGCGATGGTAGGAGTAGTGTTTCAAGAGCCAGGTCATGCCGAACCGGATGGCCAGATAGATGGCGGCTCCGGCGAGGATGATCGCCTCGAGGGGCAGGCCCATCGCCTGAAACCGATGGATCATCAGCATCGGCACGACGGCCGCCGCGAAGGCCACGCTCTCCCGCAGCGGAATCCCCGGGCCGCTGTCGAGGTCGGGCATCATCCCGGCCACGCTGCAGAGCCCGGCCCCGAGGGCGCAGGTCATCGGGTGCATATCGCCGACGTACCAGGCCGCCAGCCCATAGCCGGCGCCCACGATCGACGAGCCAGTGATGTGCACGCGGAATCCGGGCACGTTCGCAGTATCCCCTCTGCCGCGTCACGCAGGCCGGATTCCCTCCCGGCCCTGCCGACACGACCCCCTGTGGCAGCGCCGGGCCGGAGCCGCAGCCTGCACAGAGATGAAGGAAGTATCGTCAATCGAGGTCGCAATCGTGTGGAGTCCTCGCCCGAACTCCCCTGCACTGCCGGAACGGAGCGGTCTGCCTCGGCCGTTCATTCCGGCAGCCCGCCGCCGGCCTCTCGGGGAGCCTGGGGGGCTTGCGGGGTTTTTGCGGAGAGGGGCTGGGTGAAAAGGGCGAGATGCGCGGGCTGGGGATTCAGGGGTGCGCAGGCTGCCGGGATGGTTTCCACGGGTTGGCTGGCCGCCAACCTGGGCTTCGCCACGGGGCCGCCGGCTTCTACATTCCCGGCCGGCATGGCGGAGATCCTCGGAGGCAGAAACGACGATGGCACTGGAAGGTTACGACCTGGTGATGCTCGGCATCCTCGCCGCGGCAGCCGTGCTGGGCTATTTCAAAGGCATGGTCTGGCAGCTCGCCTGGATCGCCGGGATCGCGGCAAGCGCTGCGGTCGCGCTGCGGTTTGGCGGGCCGCTGGCCCCCTTCTTCGGCAGCCAGGCACCGTGGAACCGGCTGGTGGCCATGCTTGCCCTTTACGTTGCCACGTCGCTGGGCGTCTGGCTCCTGTTCAGCGTCATCTCCGGGCTGATCAAGACGGTCCAGCTCTCATCCTTCGATCACCAGTTGGGACTTCTCCTCGGGCTGACCAAGGGCGTGCTGCTCTGCATCGTGGTGACGTTCTTCGCCGTCACCCTCGCCCCCGGCTATCGCGACCAGATCATCGGTAGCCGCAGCGGCCGGCTCGTGGCGGAGTTGATCGTGCGTGCCGATCAGATCCTCCCGCCCGACGTGGTCGAGACCGTCAAACCCTTCGTCGATCGCTTCCAAGACGAGCTGCAGCGGCCCGTCGGCGAGGCGGCGAAAACGGCCAATACCCCCTCGCCGCTCGAGGCGATGTGGGAGGGCGTCCGCTCGGCGGCCGCCTGGACGCAGGCCGAGCCCGCGGGGCAGGGGGCTCCGGACGGATTTGGGGCGCAGCCGGCCGGCGGGACCGCCGCCTGGCAGCCGCTGCCGGCGGGCCATCCGGTGACCGTTCCGGCAGCACAGCCGCCGGCGACCAGCCAGCCGGCCGCGAGCCGATTCTCGCAGCCGCCTACTTACCAGCAGCCGCCGGGCCAGTTTCCAGTCGGCGCCCAGACGCCGCTTCCGATCCGGTGACCGGCCGACCGGTGATGGGACGCTGGGTTTCCTCGCCAGCCTGCAGTCGCTCGCAGCCGGCCGTCACTCGCTTGACGCACCGCCCAGGCTCAGGCCCGCAGGGCAGCAGCCGCGACGGTCGCAGTTCGCCGCCCGCAGACGGCCTGATGTGCGAATCAGCCTGGAAAACAAGGGCTTTCACGGGGGAGCGGTTTCGGACATAAGAGACATTATCGGACGTCGGGGGCCGCTCGCCGCCGGGTGGCTGGCGGCCGTTTCGTCGCGGTGGGAATCAGTTCCGTGGCCTCCTTTGGAGTGGCACGGGTGAGATGGCTTCGCTGGGGCCTCCGCTGGTCACGATTCCCACAAGCTCCTCAAGCGGCCGCCAGCCACCCGGCTCCCCCTCCTTGTGCAGGTGGGGTGGCGGATGAGGTGGCGAAACCGCATGCCATAAAAGCCCCCCGGCGCGAGCCGGGGGGACGGCGGGCCGTTGGGCTGTCCCGGCCCCCGGAAGCCCGCGGAACCGTTCACCACCTACACGCCCAATCCGCCTTCACAACCAAGTTCCTTCCAGGACTTGAACCGGCGGACGGCGGGCCGTTGGCTGGGGTCACCTCATGCCGGCTGCGGCTCGTCGAGAAAGACGCCGAGCGTGCGGAATCGGTCGTACCGCTGGTCGACGAGCGTCTCCGCAGGTCGGCCCACGAGGTCGCGGAGCGTTCTTCCGAGGTAGGTCTTCAGCCGCATCGCCATCTGGCGGGGATGCCGGTGGGCGCCGCCGGCCGGCTCCTCGATCACGGCATCGACGACGCCAAACTGCTTGAGATCCCGGGAACGGAATCGGAGTGCCCGGGCGGCGTCGGCCTTGAACTCGACGCTCTTCCAGAGGATGCCGGCGCAGCCCTCGGGACTGATCACGCTGTAGTAGGCATGCTCGAGCATCGCCACCCGGTCGCCCACGCCGATTCCGAGCGCTCCGCCGGAGCCCCCCTCGCCGATCACCACGCAGATGATCGGCACCGGGAGCGATGCCATCAGGAACATGCTCTCGGCGATCACCTGGGCCTGGCCGCGTTCTTCCGCGCCGACGCCCGGATAGGCGCCCGGCGTGTCGATCAGGCAGATCACCGGCAAGCCATACTTGGCCGCCAGCCGCATCTTGCCCATCGCCTTGCGGTAGCCCTCGGGATGGGCGCAGCCGAAGTGGCAGGCCTGCCGCTCGGCGAGCGTCTTGCCTTTTTGATGGCCGATCACCATCACCTTGTATTGGTCGAGCTTCGCAAAGCCGGTGAGCATCGCCCGGTCGTCGCCATAGGCCCGGTCGCCGTGGAGCTCGACAAACTCGTCGAACACGAGCTCCAGGTAGTCGCTCGTCTTGGGCCGATCCGGGTGCCGGGAGACCTCGACCGTTTGCCAGGGATCGAGGTTGCCGAAGATCTCCCGCTGCACCTCGACGAGCTCCCGCCGCAGCCGGCGAAGCTCTTCCTGTTCCTGGCCGCCCAGCGGCGCGGCCTCGAGGGCCGCGATCCGGTCCTCGAGTTCGTAGATCGGCTTCTCGAGCGGCAGACGATGGAGTCCGGCGGCCATGGGGCACCTTCACGGGCGGGTGAAACAAAGCCCCGAGTTTCCCGGGAGGCCGCAGGCTGCGTCAACTGGAAATCGGCTGCGGGCGAGTCTGGAAAGCGTGCTGGTCAGCCACCGACAGCCGCCCGCTCCACCAGCCGGGTCGAGCGGAGCTCCGCGAGCACGTCCTGCATCGATTTCGGCCGGTCGCCCGGCTTCTTGGCCAAGAGCCGGCGGAGAAACCTGGCCGCTCCCGATGTCGCCAGCGGGGCGAACTTGTCGACGGATGGCACCGGTGCCGAGACATGCTTGTTGAGCAGTTCGTTGGTGTCGGTCGCCGTGTAGGGCGGGCGGCCTGACAGCAGTTCGAAGAGCACGCAGCCGTAGGAGTAGATGTCGCTGCGGGCGTCGAGGGCCTGGCCGCGAATCTGCTCGGGCGACATGTAGCTCGGTGAGCCCTGGGCGGGCGTCTTGCCGCCCAAGAGCTTGCCGAGCAGGCCCGAGGCCCGGCTGGCGATGGCAAAGTCGATCAGCTTCACCTGTCCTTCGGGCGTGGCCAGCACGTTTTCCGGCTTTACGTCGCGGTGCACCCAGCCGCGGCCGTGGACGTGATCGAGGGCCAGGGCCAGTTCCGTGACGAGCCGCTGCAGCCGCGGCACGAGTTGATCGACCCCTGCTTGAACTTGCTTCTTGAGGTTGGGGTGCGGGAAGAGTTCGATCACCAAATGCGGCAGCCCCCCCTCTTCCGAAAATCGGTCGATCTTGATGATCGTCGGATGGTCGAGCGACTTGGCCACCTTGAGTTCGTGCTCGAGATAGGCCCGCTCGGCGGGGTCGGACGCCTTCAGCGGCACGACCATCTTCACCGCCCACGCCTGGCCCCGTTTGTCGGTCGCCTCCCAAATCTGACAGTTTCGGCCGACACCGATCTGCTGGACGAGCTTCAGGGGGCCGAGCCGTTCGGGGATTTTTGACATGGTGGTGGAGCAGGCTCGGGGGAAAACCGAGGGTCGGGAGCGAGTTGGGTGGATAGGAGGATCAGCCCCTCCGGCGGCGCCGTCGGGCCGGCCGCCGGGCGGCTGCGGGCGGCGAGCGCCTCCGCCAGCCACTCCGAACGGCGGCGACCCGCACCCACCATCACCAGCGAGCCGGCGATGATCCGGACCATGTTGTACAAAAATCCGTTGCCCTCGACGTCAACCCAGACCTCCGACCCCGCCGGCCCCGCTGCAGGGTCGGCCCGCTGGACGGTCAGGGCATGGATCGTGCGGACCTTCGAGAGCCGCGGTGAGTTGGCCGTCTCGAAGCTCGTGAAGTCGTGCTCCCCCACCAGATGCCCCCCTGCCGCCGCCATCGCCTCGACGTCGAGCCGGCCTCGCCACCGCCAGACGAGATGCCGCTCGAGCACCGGCTTCCAGGGGGCGTCGTGAATCCGGTAGCGGTAGCGCTTGCGAACCGACGCCACGACCGGATTGAAGCCCGGCGGTGCCACGTCGGCCGCGATCACCGTGATGTCGGCCGGCAGATGGGCATTGAGCGCCCGCTGCCAGACAGCCGGTTCGAGCGGGCTGGCGGTGGTGAAGGCGACCACCTGGTCGGCCGCGTGGACGCCCGCGTCGGTGCGACTGGAGCCCTTGGGAAGCAGTCTCTCGCCAGACACCCGCTCGATCGCCTCGGCCAGCGTCCCCTGCACCGTTGCCCTGCCCGGCTGGGCCTGCCAGCCGGAGTACCGCGTGCCCTCGTAGGCGAGCCGCAGGCGGATCGTCTGGGGCCCTTTCGGCCCGGTGGCGGTCATCCCCCGCTCCGCCCTGCCCCCGCCAACTCCACCGG
>CALGAS010000187.1 GCA_937959175.1 uncultured bacterium
GGCGCTGGGGCGGCTCTATCGGATCCGGGAGGGTTTTGGACCGGTCTCGATCGGGCGGCTGGCCCTCCTGGCCACGATCCCGATCGGGCTCGTGCTGTATCTGTCGCTCCGGCTCCCCTGGGCGATCAAGCGGTATCGGCTCACCAATCGCCGGGTGCGGGTGGAGCAGGGGATCAACCCCAAGGTCGTCCAGTTTGTCTCGCTCGATGGGTTTGACTCCGTCGAGGTCGAGGTCAGCCCCGGCCAGGAGTGGTATGCCGCCGGCGATCTGATCTTTCGCCGCGGCCAGATCGAGACACTCCGGCTGCCCGGTGTGAGCCGGCCGGAGTCCTTTCGCCGCGTCTGCCTCGAGGCCCGCCAGGCCTACGTCGGGGCGGCTCAATTTCAGCCGCAGCCGGTCGCGGTCGGATAGCCGCTGGCTGGCTGATCTCCTCGGCCTCAGACCGCCCGCCGGCCAGCGACGGGTCCGCGGGCCAGGATGGCAGCCCGAATCTGGCGACGGGCTTCTTCGTCAAGATCGCAGGCCAGGGCCCGGGCGTTCTCGGCCACCTGCTCCGGACTCGTTGCCCCGAACAGGACGCTCGTGATCCCGGGCTGCTCGGCCGTCCAGGCCAGCACGAGATCGGGCAGGCGTACGGGCTCGCAGCCCGCCCCGGCAGCTTCGGCGCGGGAGGCCAGGCCGGCGGCGATCGTGCGGAGGGCGTCGACAAACTCGAGATTCCTGGCGAACTCCTCCCCCTGGAACATCGGGTACTTGTGGCGGCTGTCGCTGGTCGGGAAGGTCTGTCCGCGGTGCATCCGGCCCGCCAGCAGGCCCTTCATCAACGGCCAGTAGACGATCATCGCGACGCCCTTGGCGGTGCACCAGGGAAGGATTTCCCGCTCGATCTCCTGCTGCAGCATGTTGAAGTGCATCTGGCAGGCGGCCAGCGGGCACTCGGCCGCAAACCGCCGCAGCTGGTCGCAGCTGGCATTGGAAAGCCCGATCGCCCGGGCCTTGCCGGCCTCGAGCAGTCGCCGCAGCTCGCCGGCCGATTCCTCGATCGGGACAGCAGGATCGGGGGCGTGGAGGTAGAGGAGGTCGAGCCGGTCGGTGCCCAGCCGGGCCAGGCTTTCTTCCACCTCGGACCGAATCCGCTCCGGCCGGCCGTCGACCACCTGGCGGCGGGGCGGGTCGCGGGAGGCGTCGGCCTCCCAGTGAATGCCGCACTTGCCGGCGATCACGACGCCCTCCCGGGCTGCCGGGCCAATCGCGGCAAGGGCCGCCCGGATCGCCTGCTCGCTCTCGCCGTGCTGCCCGTAGCAGTAGGCCGTGTCGAGATGGCTGATCCCGGCCTCCACCGCCGCCTGCACCGTCGCTACGGCCGCCTCGCGGGTGACGCCGGCCCGGGTCATGCCAGCCAGCGGCCAGCAGCCGAGACCCAGCGGGCCGACGAAGACGGGTGATGAGCCGAGCGGGCGCGGGGTGGTGTTCATGGTCGCGTTGAAGGGGGACAGTCCCCTGCGGGGACAGTCCCCGGGACAACCGGGAACTCGCCCGTCGCCAGGAACTCTGCCACCAGGTCGGCCGTTTCCGGGCGGAAGAGCAGGCCGGTATGCCAGGTAGGCAGGGTCACGTGGGCATGGGGGCCGTCGGGATGGGTGCTCTCCGCCGAAACGAGCGCGTCGTGGGCCGCGGCAATCACGCCGACCTCCACTCCGGAGGGCATCGGCAGGGTGTTGACGAGGCTGTCGGCCGCGGTGGAGAGTTCGGCGACGGGCTTGAGCAGTTTGCCAAACGTGCCAGCGGTCGCTCGGGCCACGAACGAGCCGCGGTTCGGCGAGGCAAGCATCACGAACCGACCGAGCTTGGCCGGGCGGCTGCGGTCGAGGGCGACCCGGCCGATGATGCCTCCCATGCTGTGGCCCACGACATGCAGCCGGTCGATCCGGGGATCGGCGTCGAGGATGGCGAGTTCCCGAGCAAACCGCTCGGCATGCACGAGCAGGGAACAATGCATGTTCCAATAGCCCCAGGAGTCCGTCTGATAGCCGTGTCGCCGCAGCCGGCGGGCGAGCGGCGAGAGCATGTATTTGTTGGCGAGGAACCCGTGCACGAGGACCACGCACTCCCGCGGGTGTTCCGGGCTCGCGGCGGCGTCGAAGCGAACGGAGGGCATCGGGGCCTTTCGCCTCAGGCGGGGCGGCCGCCGCCTGCCGCGGCTGGCCGGCCGGCGGCCGCCGGCCGCCGTGGCGCCGGGCAGCAGTCGAGCGGGCAGACATCGTGGCTGGCCGGCAGATTGCCCAGGGCAGGACGATCGGGCAGATCCCAGGTTCGCTCGGCGATCAGGTCGCGAACCATCGCGACAAACTCCGGATCGGTTCCGACGGTGGCCGCCCGCACCATCTCGACGCCAAGCTCACCGCAGAGGTCGACCGCCTCGGTGTCGAGGTCGTAGAGAACCTCCATGTGGTCGGAGATGAAGCCAATCGGGGCGATCACGACCTGCCGGCAGCCGGCGGCGTGACGCTGGCGGATCTCGTCGCAGATGTCGGGCTCGAGCCAGGGCTGGCTGGGGGGGCCGCTGCGACTCTGGTAGACGAGCTTCCAGTCGGTGACACCGGCCGCTTCCGCGACCAGTCGGCACGATTCCTCAAGCTGGAGGACATACTTTGACGTATCGGCCATCGACATCGGAATGCTGTGGGCCGTGAAGAGCACGGGCACCTGGCCGCGGTCGGCTTCAGGAAACCGTTCGACCGCCGCTCGCACGTTGCGGCCCATCGGGCCCACGAAGCCGGGGTGATTAAAAAAGACCCGAATCTTGTCGACCTGGGGCGCCCGCTCGCCGAGCGGTTCCGCGGCTGCGGCGATGTTTTCCCGGTACTGCCGACAGCCCGAGTAGCAACTGAAGCCGCTGGTGACAAACGCGATCGCTCGCTTGACGCCCGCGTCGGCCATCTCGCGGAGCGTGTCGGTCAGGAGCGGATGCCAGTTGCGGTTGCCCCAGTAGACCGGCAGCGATGGCCCCCGCCGGTCAAGCTCCTCCCGCAGTGCTGCCATCAAGGCCTTGTTTTGCTCGTTGATCGGGCTCTTGCCCCCGAAGTGATGGTAATGCTCGGCCACCTCGAGCATCCGTTCACGGGGAACGTTGCGACCCCGGAGCACGTTTTCGAGAAACGGCATCACGTCAGCAGAGCCGTCTGGGCCGCCAAACGAAACGAACAGCACGGCGTCGTAGTTCGAAGGACGATCGGAGTCGGCGGTGTTCACAGAGCGAAGGCCTTCCTGCAAAGGTTCAACAAGATCAGCGGGCCAAAAAGGGGACATCCCCCTTTTCCAGGCCAGCACCCGCGATGCCCACCCAAAGCATTGTTTGAGGAAACGGGGGATGTCCCCTTTTTGACTGACCCCACGGGGATTCGAACCCCGGTTCCCGCCGTGAAAGGGCGGTGTCCTAGGCCTCTAGACGATGGGGCCAATGGCATGGCCGCAGCGACGGCCCACCTGGCGGAACCCATCATAGCCTGCCCTAGGGCGGCCGCGAAGCCGGGTTCCGCACCACCGCGTCGAGAGGCCCATTTTGTCCAGTCGCGTCTCAGTCGAGATCGACAGCGGGTTCGGCGGTAGCCGGAGCGGCAGTTTCGGAATCGTCGGACGCTTCGAGCTGAACGTCCACAGGTTCGCCGCGGGCAATCGCCTCGAACACCTCGCGGCGGTGAACAGGCACCTCCTTGGGGGCCTCGACACCGAGCCTCACCTTGTCGCCGCGGATCTCGACCACGACGATCGTGATGTCGTTGTTGATGACGATGCTTTCGTCTTTTTTCCGCGACAGTACGAGCATGAGCCATTCCCTGGCGGGCTACGGGGCGGATCGGGCGGGATCAAAACCCTTTACCTTCCCTGAAGTGTAAAGATTTCCAGGCTTCCGTCAAGCAAATCCCGGACCAAATTCCACGGGAAAATGCCGTGAATGCGTTGATTTTCCGGGTCTTTGAGGGAGCGAGACATTGGGGCCGTGTTGCGGACACTCGGTGGACGTGCCGCCAACTGCTGAGAGTCGAGAGGGTATCTTGTTGGCCGAGCACTCGCCCCTATACTGCGAGGTCGGCGGTGACACGTGGTGTCAGCGATTCCCACCACGACAACTTTCCTCCCTCCGCAACCGTCCCAAATTCCTATGCGAACCTGGTTGAGGAACTTGTTTTCCGCCATCAAGACGGTCGCCGATGGCATGGCCGTGACGCTGCGGGTTTTCAGCAAGACCTACGACCAGGAGCGGCGGACGTTCACCGAACATTACGAGTACCCGGAGTTGCCCGCGCCGGTGGCTGCCCGCTACCGGGGATTTCATCGCTACGACCTGACCACGTGCATCGCCTGCGACCAGTGCGCGAAAGCCTGTCCGGTCGACTGCATCTACATTGGCAAGGAGCGGGTCGAGGGCGGCAAGGGCTTTCTGGTCAGCGGTTTTACGATCGACTATTCGAAGTGCATGTTTTGCGCGCTTTGTGTCGAGCCCTGTCCTGTCGACTGCATCTTCATGGGCTCGACCCTCGACCTCTCCTGCTACAGCCGTGACGGCACGATCGTTGACTTTGCCCGGCTGCCGGTGGAGGTGGCCTGGGGCCGATCGAGCCTCAACCCGACCGCTGTCGCCGCGTCCAAGACGATTGTGGAACCGGTCCACGGCGGCCCGAACCAGTAATCCCACGGCCCGGTCATCCCGACAGGCATGAATCTCACCGATCCCGTTGTCATCGCCGGCTTTGTGGCCTTGTTCGTGGCGGTTGGCGGCGCCTTTCTGGCCGTCAACCTCGTCGTCGGCTGGCTGGTTCGCCCTCGTCAGCCGAATGTCGAGAAACTCGAGGTCTATGAGTGTGGCGAGCCGACGATCGGTTCGAGCTTCGTGCAGTTTGACCTCCGCTTTTACGTGGTTGCCCTGCTGTTCATTATTTTCGACGTCGAGGTCGCCTTGTTTTTCCCATGGGCCACGGTGTTCGGGAAGGCCGTGGAACTGACCGACCCAGCGCTGGCCACGGCCACGGCGGACGGTTCGCTGACGCCGGCGGCCAACGGTCTGATGCGGGAACTGGGCGTCAGCAGTCCGGCGCTGCCGCCGGTCGACGTGCTGCGTGAATCACTGGGGGAGAAGATTGCCTGGGCAACCGCCCGGGCTGAGGCGGCTGGCCGGTCGGCACCATCGCCGGAGCAGGCCCTCGGGGAGTATGCGGTGGCCGAAACGGGCGGGAACCTCGCTCGCACCGCCCTGGTCGACATGGCTGTTTTTTACGCGGTTCTGCTCGTCGGCTTCGCCTACGTCTGGTACCGCGGTGACCTCGATTGGGTCCGGGCCGTCTCCGCGGAACGGGCCGCCCAGCCTCCGGCGCGAGCTGCCTGACCTGCCGGTTTGGAATCCGGCGATTCCACCGTTCCAGCACAACTCACGTCCATTCCCCACCCGAGCACCCAGGCAGTTTTTTCGATGCGCGGCCCAGCCTTTCTCCAGCAGCTTCAAGAGGCCGTTCCCGACGCGGTCGTGGGTGACAATTTGACGGCCCTCGATCCCTGGATTGAGATCGCGGCTGGCAAGGTTGCCGAGGTCTGCCGGTGGCTGGCCAAGTCGAGTCCTGTGCGGTTCGATTCCCTCCAGTGCATCACAGCGGTTGACTGGCTGGAGGTCGACCCCAAGAAGGCGGCCAAGGCATCCTGGGAGCCCCACACCGAACTCGTCTACCACCTCTGGAGTACGCCGGCGAAGGCGAGCCTGGTGCTGAAGTGCAAGCTGCCCCGCTGGAAAAACGACGTTCCCGGTGACCTTCCGGAGGTGCCGAGCGTGACCGGTGTCTGGCGAGGAGCAGACTGGCACGAACGAGAGGTCTACGATCTCTCCGGAGTCTGGTTCACCGGCCATCCGGACCTGCGGCGGATCCTCTGCCCCGAGGACTGGGAAGGTTATCCGCTCCGGAAAGATTACGAGCAGCCGCTCGACTACCACGGGATCAGAGGCAGATAAGCCATGGCAAATGCGATCGAGGACGATCCCCGGATCATCGAGTTTGACGTCCGCACCGACGAAATGCTCGTCAACATGGGGCCCCAGCATCCGAGCACCCACGGGGTGCTCCGGTTGGTGCTGCGTACTGACGGCGAGATCGTGTCGGAGGTCGAGCCCCACATTGGCTACCTGCATCGCTGCGCCGAGAAGATTGGGGAGAATCTCACGCACCGGCAGTGGATCCCGTACACCGATCGGATGGACTACCTGGCGGCGATGAACATGAATCTCGGCTGGTCGCTGGCCGTCGAGAAACTCATGAAATACGAGGTCAGCGAGAAGGCTCGCCACCTGAGGGTCCTGATCGCCGAACTGGGGCGGATCGCCAGCCATCTGGTGGGCATGGGAGCCTACGGGCTCGACCTCGGCACCTTCAGCCCGTTTCTCTACGCATTTCGGGAACGCGAGAAGATCCTCGACCTCTTTGAGGAGGCCTGCGGAGCCCGGCTGACATACAGCTACATCACCATCGGGGGCCTGACAGCCGATCTGCCCCCCGGCTGGCTGCAGCGTTGCGAAGCGTTTCTCGATCAGTTCGAGCCGATCATCCAGGAATACCACACCCTCCTGACGACCAATGCGATCTTCGTGAAGCGGACGGCGGGAGTCGGCGTTCTCTCTCGCGACATGGCGATCGAATACGGCTGCTCGGGGCCCGTGCTCCGCGGCAGCGGCGTCGATCAGGATCTGCGGCGGGACGGCGAAGCGATCTACACCGCGATGTACGACGGGTATGCCTTCGAGGTGGCCGTTCAAAAGGATGGCCACTATCCCCGTGATCACGAGTATCCAGCCGTCCCCGCGGGCACGGTCCTCGGCGACTGCTGGCACCGCTTCTTCGTGCGGATGCTCGAGGTCGTCCAGTCGATGGATCTGGTGCGGCAGTCGATCGATCGCTATTCGGCCTGCAAGGGCACGATTGGCGAACCGCTCAAGCTCGCCGAGAAGATGCCTGCGGGCGACGCCTATCTCGAGACGGAGTGTCCGAAGGGGCAGATGGGCTTCTACCTCGTCAGCGACGGCTCGGCGAAGCCGTGGCGGGTCCGGGCCCGCTCGAGTTCGTTTTCCAACCTGGCCGTCACCCCGGAGCTCTGCCGGGGCTGCCTGATCGCCGACGTGCCGGCCGTGGTCGGCTCGCTCGACATCGTGATGGGCGAGATCGACAGGTAGCCGACCGGGTTTGGGTGCCCGGGGCGGGGCGGGCCGCGGGCCGTGATTTCGGGCGGCCACTTGTGGAAACGCCCCGGAGAGTGCAAACTTCGTGCAAATTTTCACGAAGTCTCGTTCGGATCGGAAAAACCGCCGCTCCGGCGGGAATGCTGGTGGCTGAGCGACGCGGTATGGTCGACTTTCTAACGAGCACAATCGGTCTTTCCGGATGGCTGGCCTGGACGCTTGCAGCCACGGTCTCGGCGGTGCTGATTCTCAACGTCATCGCCGGCGGGGCCCTCGTCTTTATCTGGGCTGAGCGGAAGGTGTCGGCCCGGATCCAGGATCGACTCGGGCCGACCCGAACCGGTGGCCGGTTTGGCTGGCTGCAGTCGCTGGCTGACGGCATCAAACTGCTGGCCAAGGAAGATCTGATGCCCGAAGGGGCCGACGGGATGCTCTTTCGGCTGGCCCCCTATGTGAGTTTCTGCGCGTCGTTCTGCGCCTTCATCGCCCTTCCCTTCGCCTTCGATGTGGTCGGGCAGCGGCTCAACGTGGCGGTCTTCTTCGTGGTCGCCGTGCTCGGCCTCGAGGTCTTCGGAGTGATCCTGGCCGGCTATGCCTCCGCCTCCAAGTGGTCGCTGTTCGGGGCGATGCGGGAGGCCGCCCAGGTGGTGAGTTACGAGGTGCCATTGGGCATGTGCGTGGTGGTGCCGGTGATGCTCGCCGGCAGTATGGACATGGTGACGATCGCCGAGAAGCAGGCGGGCTGGTTCTGGAACTGGTATGTGTTCCACGACCCGTTCACCTTCGTGATCTTCTGGGTTTACGTCACGTGTGCCGTCGCCAGCGTCAACCGGGCCCCCTTCGACCTGGCCGAGGCGGAGAGCGAACTGGTGGCCGGCTTCCACACGGAATACTCAGGGCTCCGCTGGAGTTACTTCTTCATGGCCGAGTACGGCTCGATGTTTCTCGTCAGCGCGATGGCGGCCGTGCTCTTTCTCGGCGGTTGGAACGGGCCGATCCCCGTTGCCACGCTGCTGGGTTTCTCGGAAGGTACCGGCGACACCGCGCCCTACCTCATTCGCCTGCTGGGGCTGGCCAATCTCGTCGGCAAGGCGTCGCTGGGCGTGATCATCATGATGTGGATCCGCTGGACCCTGCCGCGGCTCCGGATCGACCAGGTGATGACCACCTGCCTGAAATACTGCACGCCGATCGCGGCCGTGATGTTCGCCGGCGCGATGCTCTGGCAGATCGGCCTGCCGGGCGGATTGATCCCGGGGGCGGGCCGACCGGGCGGGGAGATCCGCGAAGGCTGGCTGGAAGGCCCCGGTGGTCGGGCTGCCGCCCCGCCGGCCGCCGATGAATCTCGGGACGTCGCACGGGTGGCTCCATGACGCCGACGATCCCGATGGCCGACTTGGTTGCCGGCGGCCTGCTGCCGCTGGCCGCGATCAACTTCCACACGCTCTTCTTTCTGCTTTTCGCGGCCATCGCCTGTGGAGCCGCCGTCGCGGTCGTGGCGGCTGACAACGTGGTGCGAATGGCCCTGTTCCTCGTCCTCTCGCTGGCGGCGACGGCCGGCCTCTTTTTTCTGGCCGGGGCCGAGTTTGTCGGTGCGATGCAGTTGATGATCTACGTCGGCGGCACGCTCGTGCTGCTCGTCTTCGGTGTCATGCTCACGGCTCAGGCGCCGTTCGTGACCATGAAGTCGGCCGGCGGCGATCGTCTGCTGGCCGGGTTTGTCGGGGTTGCCCTGCTGGCGATGCTCGTGCTGGCAGGGCTCTCGGTGCCCGCCTGGCGGCAGCCGGCATCGGGCACCGTGCCCGAGCCGACGGCGACGCCCTTGGGCATGGCATTGGTCGGAGTGCGGGTCGATCAGCCGCCGGCCGGTCAGCCGGTGGACGCCGTCCGCAGCGGGTACCTCCTGCCGTTTGAGATCGTCTCAGTCCACCTGCTGGTTGTGCTTGTGGGGGCGGCGTATTTGGCGCGGGCCAAACGGCGGAAGACGCCGCGGGCGATCGAGGTGGCTGCTTCGGTCGAGCCGCCCGAGGCGGTGGCGGAGCATGCTGCGATCGGTCGCACGCGGGCGGCCGCGTCGGTCTTGACGGGAGAGCCCTCATGATGCCGCCGCCGCTCGCCCTGTCGTCACTGCTTGCTTTGTCTGTCACCGAACCGGTGAGCGTGGCCCACTATCTGGTGGTGGGGGCGATCCTGTTCACCGCCGGTGTGGCCTGCATGGCCACCAAACGAAACGCCCTCGGTGTGCTGATGGGGATTGAGCTGGTGCTCAACGGCGCGAATGTCAACTTCGTGGCCTTCGCGTCCCCCTATCTCGCGGCCGACGGGGCCCGGTCGCTGGGGCTCGACGGCCAGGCGATTGCCCTGTTCGTAATCCTGCTGGCGGCCGCCGAAGCGGCCGTGGCCCTGGCGATCACGCTCAACTTTTACAACAACCACGCCACGGTCGACGTCGACCGGGCCGATGACCTCAAGGGCTGAGACGCGTTGCCGATGGATCCTGCGGCCCAACTTCCGCTCCTCCTCGGGCTGGCCTGGCTCACGCCGCTGGCTTCATTCGTGGCGATCCTCTTTTTCGGCCCGCGGATGGGATCCCATGGCCGCAATGCCGCCTGGGTGGCAACCGCCGCGATCGTCACCTCGCTCGTTCTCTCGCTCACGGCCTTTGTGGTCTGGCTGGGTGCCCATCCGGTCACCGCCCCGGCTCACGGTCACGGCGATTCGCATGGCGAGGCCCATGCGGCCGATCATGCTGCCGCGGCCGGTGATCAGGCAGCCTTTCGGCAGGTGGCTCTCCGGGCTGACGATGCCGCCGCGGTCCCCGACGCTGAGGGGCATGGCGGCTCCGGTCACGCCGCCGCCCACGGCGAGCCGCACCTCCCGGCGGCCTATGCGGGCGACTGGTACACGCTCTACGAGGGCGGCCGGCTGAAGCTCTCGATCGGCTGGTACATCGACGCTCTGACTGTGCTGATGTTCGTGGTGGTGACCTTCATCGCCACCTGCATCCACGTCTACGCCTCGGGCTACATGCACGACGAGTTGCACGATGTCACCGACCACGAGGTGACACTCGCCGACGGCGACCATCTCCATCGGCCCGGACGATTTCCCCGCTTCTTTCAGGCCTTGTCGCTGTTCTGCTTCTCGATGCTCGGCATCGTGATCGCCGGCAACCTGGCGATGGTCTTCATCTTCTGGGAACTGGTGGGCATCTGCTCCTGGTTCCTGATCGGCTTTTATTACGAGCGGAAGACCGCCTCAACGGCTGCCAACAAGGCCTTTATCGTCAACCGCGTCGGTGACTTCGGGATGCTGATCGGCCTGATGGCCCTCTGGGGTGCGCTCGGCACCCTGTCGTTTGCCGACTCGGCCGCCGTTGGCCCCGATGGCCGCGAGACGGTCACGCCCGGGCTGTTCAGCCTGTTTCGGCCCGCTGAAACAGGACATGCCCTTCAGGTGCCCGACGGAATGGTGACGGCGGCGGCCACGGGGGAGGTGGCAACGATCGCCGCTGACCATGCCGCGACCCCTGCCGATGCGGCGAGCGAAATCGCCGCCCGGGTGCCCGGCTGGCGGGAGGCCGGCCTCGGCCGCTGGCTGCTGGTGATCGCGGGCCTCGGGATCTTCTGCGGCTGCGTCGGCAAGAGCGCCCAGTTCCCGCTCTTCGTCTGGCTCCCCGATGCCATGGAAGGGCCCACGCCCGTTTCGGCGCTTGTCCACTCGGCCACGATGGTCGCGGCCGGCGTCTACCTGGTGGGGCGATTCTTTCCGGTGCTCTCGCCCGACGTCCTCCTGGTCATCGCCTATGCCGGAGCGATCACCCTGTTTATCGCCGCGACGATCGCCCTGGTGGCCAACGACATCAAGCGGGTGCTCGCCTACTCGACTGTCAGCCAGCTCGGCTACATGATGCTGGCGCTCGGCGTGGGGGGCTGGGTGGCGGGCCTGTTTCATCTCGTCACCCACGCGTTCTTCAAGAGCCTGCTCTTTCTCTGCTCGGGATCGGTGATCCACGCCTGCCATACCAACGACATGCGAAAGATGGGCGGCCTGATCAAGGTGATGCCCTGGACGGGCTTCACGATGCTGGTCGGCTGCCTGGCGATCATCGGGGCCGGGATTCCGTTTGTGATCGGCTTCTCGGGTTATTACTCGAAGGACTCGATCCTTGCCCAGGCGCTCTCCTTCTCGCAGGCCAACCCGTCCCACACGATCCTCTACTGGGCGGTGGCCGGCGGAGCCTTCATCACCGCCTTCTACATGTTTCGGCTCTGGTTCATGACGTTCATGGGCCAACCCCGCGACCATCATGTCGCCGAGCACGCCCACGAGTCGCCCAACGTGATGGTGACGCCGCTGGTCGTGCTGGCCGTGCTCGCCGTGGTGGCGGGCTGGGCTCTGCCCGGGGGCTTAGGGGTCGCGAACCTGCTCGAGCAGGCCCGGCCTGCCGGCACGGCCGAGGGGATGACAGGCGGCTTTGCCTTCGGCCAGAGCCTGGTCTTTCCGGCTGAGCACGAAAGTCATGTCGGTGCGGTGCACGTGACCGCGA
>CALGAS010000188.1 GCA_937959175.1 uncultured bacterium
CCGCTCGAAGGCGCTGGCCAGGCAGTCATGGCGTTGGCCCGCCGCCGCCCGACCGCGGGACCTGGTCGCTGCCGCACTGGCCGAGGCCGGGCTCGAGGTCGCCGGGATCAAGACGATCCCGCACGACCACTTTCCCGCCGCAGAACTGCCTGCCTTACCGCTGGCCGACCGGCTTGACCTCGTGCTGGCCCACTTCGATCGCCGCATTCTCTGGAAACCGGGCCCGGACGGTACCGCCGGCAGGATCGTGGCGATCGACGAGCAGATCGCGCCGGCTGCCGACCGGCAGGCAGCCGTTCGCCCCGGCCGGCCCCGCGGCGGGGGCCGTCCGCCCCGCCGGCCTCCGTCACCGCAAGACTCCTTCTCGCTGCGGCTCGAGGCGCCGCTCGATCAGGCCCTTGCCGCCATCACGCGGCAACTCGGGCTCACCCTTGCCATCGACACCGCCTCGCTCACCGCCCGCGGCGTCGCGGCGGCCGAGATCGTCCGCGTCGAAGTCAGGAATGCAACCCGGGCCGACCTCTTCGATGCCGTGGTCCACCCCCTCGGGCTGGAGTGGACGCTCGAGGCCGACACGCTGATGGTCTTCGCCCCCGAGCCATCCGCTGGAGGCGAGGGCCAGACTGAGGGCTCCCCATGACAAGCATGTCTGCCGCGACCGGGCTCCGACTCCGTGCGGCCACCCGGCTCGGCCTGTCTGGCTCGAACGTGCCGGCAGTCTGCCGTCGGACCGCCATTGCAGCACTGCTCCTGGCAGCCGCCCTCCTGCCGCAGGGCGATTCCCGAGCCGGGTCGGCCGAGATTGCCGCGGCCGTCGCCGCCCAGCGGGCGAAGCCCACGGTCCACGCCGACGAGCCGCTGGTTCGGCAGGCGCTCACCGCAGCGGGCGTCTCACCGGAAACGATCGCCGAACTCGCCGCGGCGGCTGCCGCCGCCGATCTGCCGGGGATGACTGCCGGCCTCGACGCCTTCCTGTTCTTCACCCGCGATCCACGCTGGCTTGCCGTGCGGCCGGTCTTCGCCGAGTTTCTGACCCTCGAGGGAGTCACCAGCCTCGACGCCGAAACCGCCGCCCCACTGACCGCCTACGGGGGCGTGATCAGCTTTCCCGACATTACCGACCTGACCGCCCCGACGGCGGCGGCGCTCCGCGGCTTTGGCGGCGACGACTGGGGGGCCGGCGTCGAGCTGCCCGGCGTGCGGTCGCTAACCGCTGCAGCCGCGGCCGAACTTGCAGGCTGCCAGGCCCTGCTCTCGCTGCCGGCCCTCGACGAGTTGCCAGTCGAGTCGGCCCGGGCGCTCGCCGCCCATGAAGGCATCGGCATCGTGCTCGGGGGTCTCGCCAAGCTTCCGCCCGACGTGGCCGAGGCGATCGCGAACGCCCGCTCGATGCAGGGCCTCCTCTTTCCCGACCTCATCCGGCTCGATTCCGAGCCGCTGGCCCGCCGGCTGGCCCGCCAAGATCATGTCTTCCTGCCCCGCGTCTCTCGGATCGAGCCTGCGATCCTGGAGGCCCTCCGGGGCAACGACGGTGGCGAGCTGGCCCTTCCCCATCTGGAAACAGTCTCGCCCGCAGCGGCAAAAGCGATGGTCGGCGGAGGCTACTACTGGCTGTCGCTGCCGGCGGCGGCGATCGAACCGGCGGCGGCCGAAATCCTCGCCGGCCACAACGGCCAACTCGTGCTGACGGGGGCGACACCGCCGCGACCGGCGACGGCCGCGGCCCTGGCCGCCCACCGCGGCAGCATCCGCCTGCCCCGCGTTGCCCGACTGACGCCTGACGTGGCCGAGGCCTTCGCCCCTCACGGCGGCCCGCTGATTTTCGAGTCGGTCAGCCGACTCAGCCCCGCCGCCGCCGAGGCTTTGGGCCGGCATCGTGGCAGCCTGATTCTGGCGGTGCTTACCGAGGTGTCGCCCGAGGTGGCTGCCGGCCTGGCCAGGTCCCGAGAACTGCTCTTCCTGCCGAGCGTGGAGCAACTCGCGACGCCCGCCGCCCTCGCGTTTGCCGGTACGCCCGGCCGGATCTCGCTGCCCGGTCTCCGCCGGATCACGGCGACGGGCCTCGAGAAACTGCTGGCCCGAGATCCCGACCGGATCGATCTCCCCGCTCGGGACACGATCGAAATCCTCCCCGACCGCCGGGGGCTGAAGGATGACCTGGTCGCGCCGGGGCCGTGAGCCGGCCTGGCCGAGCCGCCTGCCCCGGAGCGGGCCTCCCGCTCAACGGCCGACCCGGCTCCGGGCCGCCTGGAGATTGGTCCGCGAGGCGGCGTGCTGCGGATTCCGCTTGAGGGCCTCCTCGTAGGAGTGAATCGCGTCCTGCAGCTTACCCTGCCGGGCCAGGGCGACGCCCCGGTTGAACCAGGCCCGCACGTCGTCTGGATCGTGACGAATCGCCTGATCGAAGTCGAACTCGGCCTTGCCCGGTTCATCGGCGACCAGGTAGGCCAGCCCCCGATTGAGATAGGCGAGCATGAAGGTTCGATCCCGGCGGATCGACGAGGCGTAGGCGTTGATGGCTTCCAGCGGCCGGTCGAGCTCCATCAAGGTCAGTCCCCGCCAGAGCTCGGGCCGCGGGTCGTCGTAGGCGATCCCGGCCGCCTCCTGGAAGTCCTCCAGGGCAATCCCGTGCAGCCCGAGATGAAACCAGGCGATCCCGCGGCGGAGATACATCTCCGGATCCATCGGGTCGAGCAGCAGGCCCTTGGAAAGCGCGTCGACCGACCCCTCGAAATCACCGAGCCGCCGTGAGACAACGCCGAGGGCCAGGTAGGCGATCGGGAGTTTGGGGTCGGTGGCGACGGCCTCCTGCAGCTTTGCCTTGGCCTCCGCGTACTTGCCGGCCTTGTCGAGCGCCTCGGCTTCCTTGAGCAGCCCCTCGGCGGGCGAGGGCTCCCAGGAGCCACCGCCGGGCATCGCAGCCGACGGCCGCCCACCGCCCGCCCCGTCTGGCGTTGTCGCCTCGGGAAAGGGGACGGGCAACTGTGTCTGAGGACGCTCCGGCCCGGCAGATGGGTCTGGCATCGGCCGCGACGGCGGAGCGGGCGGAGCTGGCATGGCAGGCGGTGCCGGCACATCCGTCGACTCGCCGGAACCCGGGCCAAAGGGGTTGAGTTCGTCGGCAAACGGATCGTCGAGGGGAACGCCCGGCTGGCCGAAGGCGACGAGTCCGGGAATCGTCCCCAAGGCCAGCATCAGGATTAGGCAACTTGAGCGGGGTCTGGCAGGGCGGGCGGCGATGCGGGGCATAAGGATTCTCGTGGTAAGCGGGAAACGCCGTTCCTCGGCGAAACTCCCGCGGGCGCCGTCGAGACTCAGCCCCGACAGCGGTCGCCGCCTCCTGCGGCGCCAGGTTCTCCTCCATTGGATGCCAATGGTACTCCTCGTCGGATATCGGGCAAACTGCCCCGCCAGACGAGGAGGATCGCTGCGGGAGGTGCGGCCGAAATAATCGTCGCATTCGGCCGGCATCCCGTTCGGTGGGCCTGCAGGGATCGGGCAGACCTCGCCGGTCAAGGCGAACGCGAGGGCTCAGGCGGGCGCGGTGAGGAGGCCGCCGAGTTTCTCCTCGATGCCCGCCCGGATCTTGCCGGCAAACAGCCGGGCCATGCCCGGGAGCGTCAGCCGCACCACGATCGCCTCGGGCTCGAGGGTCAGGTCGCTGGCGATCGTCATGCCCATGACCTCGACCTCGACTGTGAGTTCGTCATCCGACCGCCACGCGGTTTCAATCCGGCTGACCCGGTCTCCAAACTCGCTCTGGGCTCGTTCGATCCCTCGCTCGAGCCGTCGGCGCACCTCTGCAGAATCCAAGTGGTGCGGAACGCGGACTTCAATCGGGCCCATGGCACGGCTCTCTCAGGTCGGGATCTCACGTCGGATCAGCCGGCCACAGCAGCAGCCGCCGATTCGCTCCCAGTGTAGCAAGGTCGCGGACACGGTCAGTCGTGACCACTCCATCGCGGTCGCCCCCACAGGCGGCCGACCGAACCCCCGCGACATCGCCACCGGCGGCGAACGCGGCCACCACCTCGGCCGCCCGGAGCCGGCCGGCCAGGGCGACCGCGAGGCCCCGCTGCTTCGCCGTCGCCACCATCCGAGCGATGCCCTCGGCTCCCAAGAGCGGAAACAGCCCCGGCCCCCGCTTGTCGAAGGTATCGATCAGGAGGGTCCGCCCACCGGCTTTGGCGGCAGCCTCCGCAATCTCGTCGGGCCGCGGCGCGGAGGCATGTTGCCAGTCGGCATAGGCGACGGCGACCGGCTCGATACCGACCGGCAGGAGCGTGAGGAGGCTCGCGTACGAGCGTTGCCAGCCTGCCAGTGAGAGCCCGGCAGGGCCCGCCTTCACGCCGCGGGGCAGCGGGACCCCGTCATTGAGCCGCTGCTCAATCTCAGCCACGTGGCGGAGCACGGCCGCCACGCCGTCGGCCAGTTCCCCGACAGCGATCGTGACCGGGAGGCTGCCGGATGCCGCGGCCACGGCCGCTGCCGCCGTGGCATCGGCCCGGCCCAGCGGTCCGCGGGAGGGCTCCTTGACGTCGATGATCGCAGCCCCGCCGGCCACAGCGGACGATGCCTCACCGTGATCGCGAACGCTCACGAGCAGCCCCTGCCGCCAATCCCGTCGAGTCATTCGTATTGTTCCTGCGGCTGGCGGGGCGAACACGTCGGCTCACGGCCCCGAGGTCAGTTTCCCATCGGCGTGCTGCCGCTTGGCAGCGATCAGCCGTTCCGCAATCTGTCCGACCCGCTCACGGGTCAGTGGCTCGCACCATCGGCCATCGATCGTGATGTGCCCGTCTTCCCAGTTGCCCCAGGGCCGAAATGTCGGCCTGCTCCGCCAGGCCTCAGCCCGCTCGGCAAGCCTCACGACAAGCGTGCCAACGCGGTACCGCGGTGGAGCCTGCTCGTCCGCGGCGGCCGGCACCGTCTCGCTGCCGCGAAACAGGCACTCCACCAGCTCGAGGGGTACTCGCTCCACCCCCAGTGGCGTCAGTCGCACGTCCAACCGGTCGCCACGGCGTGTCAAGCGCGGCCGGAGGGCGACCGCGGCCAGGGCGATCAACCCGGCCACCGCAGACCCCGTCGCGACGCCCACGGCCGCCGCCGCTGGCCCGGGTGCGACGGCCGCCACCAGGAGGCCGACGACCGCCAGCGCGATCCCCGGGCCGATGGCAAGGCCGAGCACGGGCCTATGATTGGCCCGCAGCCATACCTCGGCCTGTTCACCGCCTGTCCTTCCGACTCCGCTTTCGCTCACCTGCCTCGTCCTTTACGATCTCGCTCGCGCACCCGCACCTGGCCCGGCATGGCGGAGCCGGCCACCAGCCTTCCACACCGCAGGGATTCCATGCACGATCTTTCCGGCCACGGAGAGCCGCCGGCCACCACCGGCTCGCAAAACTCAGCCCGGACGCTGGCTGGAATCGGAGCGGCCGTCGCGGTTTACCTGGTCGCCGCCGTGCTCCAGCTGCCCCAGCATGGTCGTGATTTGCTGGTCGAGGCACAAGCCGGTCATGCCAGCCACGCCGGCTCCCACGATTCAGCCGACAACGCCGGCGGCCAGGAGGGGCCAGGAGCCGATGATCACGACCCCGGGGTGGCGGACGAACCAGACCACGCCGACGACCACCACGCCGACGACCACCACGCCGCCGGGCCGGCACCTCCGATCTACACGGTGATCCCGTTTGTCGTGCTGCTGGCACTGATCGCCATCTTGCCGCTGATCCCGAGCCTGGCCCACTGGTGGGAGCACAACTCCAGCAAGTTTTTGGTGGCCTCAATCCTGGCGTTGGTGACGCTCGCCTATTACGTGGCGGTCCACCCCGACTCCGTCGAACTCCACTTTCCCGCTCACGGCCTCACCGAACCGGCCACCGGCGGACTCTCCTGGGCCGTGGCCGGCACGGTGCTCGTCAACGCCCTCTGTGCGGAGTACATCCCATTTATCCTGCTCTTGTTTTCGCTCTACACGATCACCGGGGGCGTGCGGATTGAGGGTGATCTCGAGGCGACGCCCACCACCAACGCGGCCTTTATCGGAATCGGGGCCCTGGCGGCGAGTTTCATCGGAACGACCGGGGCGGCCATGCTCCTGATCCGGCCGCTGCTCGAGACGAACAAGCAGCGGCGGCACGTCGTCCACACCGTGGTCTTTTTCATTTTCCTGGTCTGCAACTGCGGCGGCTGCCTGCTGCCGATCGGCGACCCACCGCTGTTTCTCGGCTACCTCCAGGGCGTGGACTTCCTCTGGACGATGTCGCTCTGGAAGGAGTGGCTGTTTGTCAATCTGATCGTGCTGGCTGTGTACTGGCTCTGGGACAGGTTTTTGGCCTATCCCCAGGAGAGCCGCCGCGACCTCTCCCGCGACGAGCGAACCGCCCGGAGCCTGCGGGTATCGGGGCTCTGGCCCAACGCCCCGCTGATGGCGGGCGTGATCGCGGCGGT
>CALGAS010000189.1 GCA_937959175.1 uncultured bacterium
TGGAAAAGGGTACAGGCACCTCGCTTCGCTCGGAGCCAGTCCCCTTTTCCATAGGCCTCCCGGCCTCACCCGCTCAATCAACAAACTCGAACTCCGCCGTGGCCAAAACCGCCTGGGCAAGCCGCTCTCGCGGCCCGAAGCCGGCGGCCGCCGCGGCGTTCTCTTCGGTCACGTGGCGTTCCTGCTCGGCTTCGAGCCAGGCGACCGCCAGCGAGTGTTCCGACTCGCTTGGGTCACGGCTGAGGGCAGCCCGCCAGAGCCCGCGGACAAACGCCGCGTCATCGTTGGCCGCCGCTTCCGACACCCGGTCCGCCAGCCGGCGGGCAGCCTCGACCACCAGCGGCGCGTTGAGGGCGGCCAGAGCCTGCTGGGGGACGGTCGTCCGCACGCGGCGGTGCACTGCCGTGTCGGGGTTGGCGATGTCGAAGGTTCGCATGATGCCTGGCACGTCCTGACGGTCCAGCCGGGCGTAGAGTGAACGGGCCGTCATCTCTTCGATCGCCATGGGGTTGATCCCGGGCCCACCGGCCTGCGGCTGCTCGAGCGTCCCCGCGGCGGCACAGAGGGCGTCACGCCAGGCCTCCCAGTTGAGCCGCCGCCGAGTGGCTCGGGCGAAGAGCCGATTATCGGGGTCGGCGGCGACCAGTTCGGGACGCAGCGTGCTGGCCTGCCGCCAGGCCCGGCTGGTGACGATCTCCCGATGCAGCCAGCGGAGACTCCAGGCTCCTTCCTCGACAAAGCGGCGGGCGAGGTCGTCGAGCAACTCCGGATGGCTCGGTGGCTCCCCGCGGAGGCCGAGGTCATCCGGCGTGGCCACCAGCCCGCGGCCAAAGTGATGGGTCCAGGCCCAGTTGACGATGACGCGAGCCGTGAGCGGATTGGTCGCCGCGGTGACGGCCCGGGCGAGTTCCAGCCGGCCGCTGGCATCGCGATCGACCGGCCTGCCGCCGAGCACCGCCGGCAGCCGCCGGGGCACCACCTCGCCTGGCCGGCCGGCGTTGCCCCGCACCAGGATCGGGCTGTCGTGGGGACTGCCATCGCGAAGCATCATCGCCCGCGGAGGGCCGCCCGGAGCCTCGGCCTGATGCCGGGTGATCGCCCGCTTCCGCTTGCGGTGCTCCGTCCGCTCTTCTCGACGGGCCACCCGCATCGCCTCCTCGGGTAACACCACCAGCGGCTGGCCGGGCTCGAGGAAGGCCCGTCGGATCGCCATGAGTGGGGCCGCGTCGGCCGGCAGCGTCTCGGCATCACCGCTCGCGGCGGCCCGCTGGATCACGCGAGCATAGGCCTCGGCCAGCTGCCGCGGGGTGGTTGGCCGGGCGGCGAGCAGCTCGTCGCGAACCGCCGCGTTGACGCTCCGGCCCGCCGCTCCTTCCCATGAAGCAAGTCGAGCGGTCACAGCCGTCGCGAAGGCCTCGTCGGAAAGGTTTCGCACCTCGACCCAGAGCCCGCTGATCGGGTCGGCAGGCGAGCTTCCGGCGACCTTCCGCGTCAGCCGGTCGACGAGAAGCTGCTCGATCACATAGCCGTCGTCGAGCCGGGGTGGCCGGCCATCGGGCCGGGGCAGCGGCCGGGACGTTTCCATCAGATAGTCGGCGGCATGGGCGATCGCCTCCCGGCTGGCCCGCTCGTGGACGGCCCGCTTGTGATCGGCAAGCCGCTGCTCGAGCTTTGCCATCTTCCGGGCGAAGGCCTCGGCCTCCGGGCCGGGCGGCGGCTCCCCGATCACCGGCAGCTCCTCGGGAACGACGCAGCTGGCGAAGATGCCGTGCAGGGCGTAGTAGTCGGCCATCGTGATCGGCTCGTACTTGTGGTCGTGGCAGCGGCTGCAGGCCACGGTCAGCCCCATCAGGCCGCGGGTGACCAGATCGATCCGGTCGTCGATGATGTCATGCTGGTTGCCGAGGAAGGTGCGGCCCACCGTCAGGAAGCCGAGCGCCGCCAGATCGGCCGCCGGCACCGCCGGCTCGATGAGGTCGGCGGCCAGCTGGAGCGTGACAAACCGGTCGTAGGGAACGTCATCGTGGAGGGCCTGCACGACCCAGTCGCGGTAGGTCCAGGCAAAGGGATAGCCGCTGGCCTGGCCATCAAAGGCGTAGCCCATCGTGTCGGCGTAGCGGGCCAGGTCAAGCCATCTGCGGGCCCAGTGCTCGGCATGTTCGCGGGAGGCCAGGAGCGTCTCGACAAGCTCGCGATAGGCGGCATCGGAAGGGTCGCGGCAGAAGGCATCGGCCACCTCGGCCGACGGCGGCAGGCCAGTGAGGTCAAAAGAGAGCCGGCGGATGAGCTGGCGGGGCGGAGCCTCCGGTGATGGCAGGAGTCCCGCCGCTGCGATCTTCTCGGCCAGGAAGCGATCGCTGGCGTGGTGGGCCCAGGCTTCCCGGATACCCGCAGGA
>CALGAS010000190.1 GCA_937959175.1 uncultured bacterium
CCGACTATTCGCAGCTGGTCTTGGGCGTGCGGATGCAGTGCGCCGAGTGCCACAACCATCCGTTCGACCGCTGGACGATGGACGACTATTACGGCCTGGTCAGCTTCTTCACCTGCGTGAAGCGGAAGGCGGGCAGCGACAGCCGCGACCGGCGGGTGATCTTCAATCCCGACGCAGCCCCCGCGAAGCACCTGGTGGACGGCCGGCCGGTGCCGGCGAAGCTGCTCGGGGCGGTGGAGCCCGTCGGCGGCGAGGGCGACCCGCGGAAGGCCCTCGCGGCCTGGATCCGCGACCCGGGCAACGACCTCTTCAACCGCAACATCGTCAATCGGCTCTGGGCCCACCTCCTCGGCGTGGGGATCATCGAGCCGGTGGACGACGTCCGGGCCACGAATCCGCCCGCCAACGGCCCGCTCCTCGAGGCCCTCGCCGCCCGGTTCGCCGAGCAGGGCCGCCGGCTGCGGCCGATCATCCGCGACATCTGCTCCTCCCGGGTCTACCAGCTTTCAGTCGCGCCGACCCCGTCGAACGCTGCGGACCAGCGGCAGTTTTCCCACGCCCGCGTGCGGCGGCTGCGGGCCGACGTCCTGCTCGACTCGATCGTGGTGGTCACCGGGGTGCCCCGGTCGCTGCCTCGATTCCCGACCGGCACCAAGGCGATCAACTACATCAACCGCACGCCGAATACGGAGTCTGGCGACTTCGTGCTCGATACCTTCGGCCAGTCGGCCCGAAACTCCGTCTGCGCCTGCGACACGAGCGTCGATCCCTCGCTCTCGCAGGTGATGCACCTGCTCGTGGGCGACACGGTGGGCCCGCGGGTGCACACCGCGGCCAAGAGCGGTGTGCTCAAGAAGATCGTCGACGAGCACTCGACGCCCGAGGGCGTGATCGAGGCAATCTTCATCCGCGTGCTGTCGCGGCGGCCCACGTCAGCCGAGATGGACGCGATGCTCCAGCTCGTGGCCGAGAACAAAGCGGCCGCCATCTACGAAGACATCTTCGCCGGTCTGCTGGCTTCGAACGAGTTTCTCTTCAACCGCTGACTTCATCCCTCCCGCGCCGGGGGGCTTGCCATGCACGAGATTTCCACCATGCGTCGCCCATCCTTTCTGTTCGCGGTTCTGGCCGTCGCGGTCGCCAGCGGGGCCTCGGCCGAGGATCCGATCACCTATGAAGACCACGTGGCAGGCATCCTTAAGAAGCACTGCGCCGCCTGCCACGGCGACGGCAAGCAGGAGGGCGACCTCAACCTCGCGAGCTTTGCCGGCCTGATGAAGGGAAGCGGCGGCGGAGAGATCGTGGTGGCGGGCCGCTCCGGCGGCAGCCGGCTCGTCGAGGTGATTACCGCTCCCGACGACGGCGACCGCATGCCTCCCGAGGGCGACCGCGTGCCTCCCGAGGCCGTGGCGATGATCCAGAAGTGGATCGACACCGGCCTGCGGGAGAACGCCGGCAGTTCGGCGGCGGCGATCCGCACGCTCGGCTTCAAGGCGGCTGCCCCGACCGACGACGGGACTCCCGGGGCCGTGCCCGCGAACCTCGCGTCGTTCACTCGCGCCGCCACGCAGCGGGCCTATCCCGTGCTCGCGCTCGCGGCGAGCCCGCGGGCGCCGGTCGCGGCGGCGAGCGGCTATGCGGCGATCGACCTGTTCGATCCAGCCACCCGCAGCCCGCTCGGGGCGGTCGAGTTTCCGGAGGGGGAGCCGCTGGTGCTCGCCTTTAGCCGGTCCGGCCGGCTCCTCCTGGCGGCCGGCGGCAAGCCGGTCCAGAGCGGAGCGGTGGTGCTCTTCGACGTGGCGACGGGCAAGCGGCTCGCGAGCGTCGGCGACGAGGCCGACGCGATCATCGCGGCCGACATCTCGCCGGATGAAAGGCTGGTCGCGATCGGCTGCACGAGCCGCAAGGTGAAGCTCCTGTCGACGGAAGACGGCAGCCTGAAGGCCACGATCGACAAGCACACCGACTGGGTCACGGCCGTGGCCTTCTCGCCGGATGGCAAATATCTGGCCACCGGTGACCGGATCGGCAACATCCATCTCTGGGACGGCGGCTCCGGCGGCGTGATCCTGCCGCTTTCCGAGCACAAGCAGGCGGTGCGGGCGTTGTCGTGGCGAAGCGACTCCGGCGTGGTCGCCTCCTGTGGCGAGGACGGGAAGGTCGTGTGGTGGGACGTTCGCGACGGCTGGCCGCTCATGAACAAGCCCGACGCCCATCCCGGCGGGGTGCTCGACTGCCGCTTCGGCCCGCAGGGCGAGCTTGCCACCTGCGGCCGCGACGGTCTCGTGAAACTCTGGTCGCCCGAGGGAAAGGGGATCAAGAAGTTTTCCCTCGTGGCCGACACGCCGGCCGACGCCAAGCCCCCGGCGGGCGTGAAGCTCCTCCCGACGCGGGTGGCGATTTCGGCCGACGCCGCGACCGTGCTCGCGGGCGACACCACGGGCCGGCTGCACGGCTGGCCGACGAAGTGAGAGAACGAACGGTGGCGCGGTAGCCGATGACACCGACCAGGCGGAGCATGCTGAGCGGCTCGCTGGGAGCCGCCGCCGTGGCGGCAGTGCAGGCGTGGGCCTCCGGCCAGGACCCTGCCCGCCGGCCGCTGATCGATACCCACACCCACTTCTATGATCCGACGCGGCCCGGGGGGGTCCCCTGGCCGGGGAAAGGCACGCCGCTCTACCGCCGCGTGCTGCCCCCCGACTGGCTCGCCGAGGCCGAGCCCGCCGGCGTCACGCAGACCGTCGTCGTGGAGGCGAGCCCGTGGGTGGAAGACAACCAGTGGCTGCTCGACGTGGCCCGCGACCACCGGTGCGTGATCGGCGTGGTCGGGCGGCTGCCGCTCGGGGAGGAGGGCTGCACGAAGCTCATCGATCGCTTCGCCGCCGCACCGAAGTTTCGCGGTGTGCGGGTCACGGGCACCGCGGTCGTCGCCGGGCTCGACTCGCCCGCGTTCATGCGGGACATGGAGCGGCTCGCGCTGCACGGCCTCGTGCCCGACATCAACGGCGGCCCCACGCTCGTCGCGGCCGACCGCCTGGCGGCGCGGCTGCCGGAGATGCGAGTGATCCTCGAGCACATGGCCGGCGCCCGAATCGCCGGCGACAGGCCCGATCCGGCCTGGGCGGAGGGCCTGGCCCGGGCCGCGGCGCGGCCGAACGTCTGGCTCAAGGTGTCGAACCTCGTGGAGAGCGCGGCCCATGCGGCGGGAATCGCGCGGGCCCCGGCCGATCCCGACGTCTACCGGCCGTGGCTCGACCTCGTCTGGAAGGCCTTTGGCCCCGATCGGCTCATTTTCGGCAGCAACTGGCCGGTCTGCGAACGGGCCGCCGACTATGCCACGGTGGTGGGGATCGTCCGGCCGTGGATCGCCGCCCACGGCCCGGCGGCCGAAGCCTCGTTCTTCGAGGGTGCCGCCCGCGTGGCCTACGGCCTGGCCACCCGGTGACTCCGGCTTCAAACACAGCGGCCGCGGCGGCGGGCTACCACCCGGACGCACCCCCGAGGAATCATGCATCCTCACGGGATCGCGGCGAGGACGCGGCTTTTCATGCCCGCGACATGAGCCTGCATCAGCCGGGCGGCCTTGGCCGGGTCACGGCTGCGGATCGCGGCCGCGATGGCGGTGTGCTGCTTGGCCGTCGGCACCGCCCGGGCGGCGAGGGTCGCCGAGTCGGCCTGGAGAAAGTTCCACGACACGACGAGCGAGAGGACCTGGGCGTTTTCAAAGAATCGCCGCGCCACGCGATTGCCCGCGGCGGTGAGGATCGTCGTGTGGAAGTCACTGTCGAGCAGCGATAGCCGCCGCCGGTTCTCGGCCGCGTCGAGCCAGCGGGCGAAATCTCGTCTTTTGACCAGGGCAGTGAACTCATCGCAGGACCGCTGCAGCTGGGCCAGGTGGCCTGCGGTGGCCAACTGGGCGGCCCGCCCCGCGGCATATGGCTCGATCAGCTCCCGCATGTCGTAGAGCTCTTCGAGCTCCTGCGGGCTCACGCCGCGAAGATAGACGCCCGACTGGGGCCGATGCTCGATGATGCCCTCGGCCTCGAGCGCCAGGAGCGCCTCGCGGACCGGGCTCCGTGAGAGCCCGAGGTCCTTGGCGAGCGTTCGGTGCGAGAGCCGCTGGCCCGGACGGATTTCGCCCCCGAGCAGGATCGAACGGAGCCGGTGGTAGGCCTCTCCCTTCGTATCACCGTCGTGTCGCTGATCGCGGGCAGGAACCATGGGAACGCCTCCGGATGCCGTCCTCGACGGCTCGCAAAGGACTAGCCTACCTCACTACCGCGAATTCCGGCGAAAGCACGACAGGTGGCCGGGTTGCCCCAAAACTCCGTTTTGGACTGACCGGTTCCGCGATCCAACTTTTCCTGTGCCCCCATCGATCGCCATCACGCCCGCGCTGGGCAGCCAGCGATTCGGCGGCCCTTATCCGGGTAATGCGTTCGACACTGGTTCGCAGACCCATGGCGATACCCCCGACGGCAAACGCATTTCCGGCATCTTCGGCCATGCCAACTTGGGCGCCGCCTTCGCCGGACTCGACGAAGTGGCCAGAAAGTGTCCACCCCCCGACAAACTCAATGGCATCCCGGGGTGCGTCGTCAACGCCCTTTCTATCGAGACCCAATCGTTCGTGTCACGGAGCAAGCATCCGGGCGGCGTCCATGCGTCGCGGTGCGACGGGAGCGTGCAGTTTTATGTGGATGGCATCGATCTGACCGTCTGGCGCGGCCTGTCCACGGCGCGGGGCGCGGAACCGGTCTTTGATCCGTGAGGCGAACGAACCCCCGGCGTACTCTCCGGTCTGCGTTCAGAACGTGTTGATGAAAAAGCCGCAGGTGACGGCTACCAAAGCAGGCGCTTCGATTTCGAGCCATGGCACGGCCATGTTTCCGTCTTCAGGCCAGTCCACGCGTCTCGCCGCTACGGGCGTCGCCGCCCTGAGGAGACGCCGCTCTGCCGAATCGTCGCCGAGCGCCTCCAGGGCTGGCTCGACCATCGCGGGCTCGTGAGCGACCCATCGCGGGATACGGGATACCTCGAGGAGGATGTCCGCGGTATCTCCCGTGCGGACTGCTCGGTTTCGGCTCCGCCGGTGACACGGACCCCCGAAGGATGAGACCGTACTCCCCACCCGGCGAGCTAGACGTGAAAACGTAAACGGGTTTGTGAAAGTTGTAAAAGAATTAGGCCGAGGAATGCTTGCGTCGGAGCGGGGCCCAACTGTACGATCAGTGTTGGTTTTGAAAGGTTGGGTGGGTGCTATCTCGTTTCGATCAACATGTCATAGGCGAAGATCGTGGAGGGGGAAGGCATGCAGTCAATGAGGTGCTTTTTGGTCGCAAAAGGGGCGGCCATGGCCATCCGCACCGCTGCCGTGGCCACCGCCGGCCTCGCGGTCACCGCGATCAGTGCCGGGTCGGCAGTCGCCCAGCCGACGATCGTCTCCGAGGCCGGCTACTCGATCACCTTCAACGGCAACCAGCAGGCCTTCTTCTCGAATACCTGGGACGGCTCGTCGCAGCAGGCGCCGAACAACATCGCCCTTTCCGGCCAGGGCACGACCGCGTTCGCCTCTTCGCAGTACGGCGCCGGCGTGCACCTGACGGCGAACGCCAACGACGGTGTCTACGGCAACAATCGCAGTTGGCTCTCCAATCTCACAGGTACGGACGCGTTCGTCGGGATCGCGTTCCCGGCGGCGCAGTCGCTTTCGAGCATCGCCTGGGGCCGGGATAATGGGCGTAACAGCATTGCCACGCCAACCGGTGGCGGCGATACAAATCAATCTGGCGGCCAGTTCGAAGACCGCTCCGCCGGCACGTACACGCTCCAGTTCACCACCGTCGCCAGCCCCGACGCATCCACGCCCGAGGGCGACTGGACGACGCTCGGCACGATCACGCTCCCTTCAAGTGCGTCTGGCGGCTTCAGCCCATGGTTTCGCCACGAATACGATCTTCGCACGTCGGCCGGAGAGCCGATCGCCGGAGTGACGGGCGTTCGGATCAGCGCTCCCTACGCTGGCGCAAACACCGCCCAGGTCATCGACGAGATCGAGGTCTACCGAGCCGCCTACTGGACCGCCGGCTCGGCGGCCTGGTCGGCGGCGGGTGCCTGGCAGACGGCCGCCTCCGGTGGCACGAGCGCGACGCCGTTCAGCGGCGACTTCCTCGCCTTCGCCGAGGCCACGGCAGGGACCCAGGCCGTCACGCTCGGTGCTGCCGATCGCGCCGCTCGATCGCTCTCCTTCACGACGGCCGATGCCGTCTCGCTCACCGCCGGCGGCACCGACCGCACGCTCACGCTCGGCTGGGCCGGTGATCTCACGACCGCATCCGCGACCTCCACGCCGTCCCTCACGATGGCCGCCTCGGCCGGAGCGGTCACGATCGGCTCGCAGTCCGCCGGCGAGCAGGTGCCCCTCGCCCTGAATGCGTCGCAGACCTGGACGAACGATTCGGCCAACACGCTCACGATCCACAACCCGGTCTCCCGAGTCGCCTCCGACACGACGAGCCGGGTGCTGACGGTCACCGGCTCCGGCAACTATTCGCTCGGAGCCATCGCCGACGGCGGGGCGGCCGGCACGCTCAGCCTCGCGAAGTCAGGTGCCGGCACACTCACGCTGACGGGCGCGAACTCCTACACGGGTGCCTCGGTGTTCAGCGGCGGGACGGTCGCATTCAACTCAGCTGCCAACCAGACGTTGTCGGGAGCCCTTAGCGGTGCGGCAGCGATCGTCAAGGAGGGCGCCGGCACCCTCGCCCTCACGGGCACGAGCACCCACAGCGGCACCTTCACGATCAACTCCGGCACCGTAGAACTTGGCGACACCGGGCAATCGGCCAGGAGCCGGATCGTGCTCGCCGACACCGCCGGAGCGACGCTCGCCCTGACTGGCAGCGAGGCCACGATTGGGTTGCTGATGGGTGGTGGCAGCAACGGCGGCAACGTGCAACTCAATGGGGCGACGCTCCGCGTCGCATCCGCTGAAGAACAATCACAGTTCGTTTTTAATGGCGTTATCTCCGGATCGGGAAACCTGGCAGTGGTCGGCCCCCGTGCCCTCCGACTCAATGCCGTGCAGACATTCACCGGCTCCGCCTCGGTCAGCAGCGGAGTTCTCGTGCTGCAAGTCGATAATACACTCCCGTCGACCACCCCGTTGACCATGACCGGCGGAAACCTCGACATCTCCAACCGGCCTCAGACGCTCGCCGGCCTCGAGGGCAGCGCAGGCGACGTGTACAGTTTCACCGGCGCCGGCGGCAGCGGCGGTGTGCTCACCCTCGATGTTGCAAGCGGTGCCGTTTACACGTTTGGCGGTAGGCTCGGCGCGGGCCGCACCGCGGAAGATTACGTCTTCTCGGTCGTCAAGACGGGCCCTGGAACGCAGGTCTTCAGCGGGAGCAACGCCTACACGGGCACCACGACCGTGTCGGACGGCACGCTCGCCATCAACGGATCGCTCGGCAGCTCGGCGGTGACGGTGCAGTCGGGCGGCCGGCTCGGCGGCTCGGGCTCGCTCGGCGGAGCTGTGACGATCGAGTCCGGCGGCGTGCTCGCCCCCGGCAACAGCATCGAGAGTCTCACGACCGGAGCCTTGTCGTTCGCCGATGGCGCGACCTACGAATACGAGATCGACTCGAGCATTCTCTCTGACGCCGCCGACTTCACCAAGGCCCTCGGTGAACTGTCGCTCACGGGCACGGTCGATCTGGCAATCAGCGAACTGGCGGGAAGCCCCACCGCGTTCGCTCCGGGCACCACGTTCTCGCTCGTCAACTACACCAGTTCATGGAACGACGGCCTGTTTTCAGTCGGCGGCTCACCGGTCGCCAACGGCGGCACTTTCACCGTGGGCCTCAACACCTGGCGGCTCGACTACGACGCCGCCTCGGGCGGCTCCAACTTCACCGGTGACTACACGACCGGCAGTTTCGTGAACATCGTCGTCGTGCCCGAGCCGACGGCTTCAGCAATCGCCGCCATCGGCATGGCCTTGGGTGCGGCGGCCCTGCGGCGGCGGCGGCGGCCATGAGCGTTCCTCGCCTTCAGACCCGCACCGCCCTCACGCTCGTCGAGCTCCTGGTCGTGATCGCGATCATCGGCCTGCTCGTCGGCATGCTCCTGCCGGCGGTGCAGTCGGCCCGCGAGTCGGCCCGGATGGGCCAGTGCAAGAACAACCTCCGGCAGCTCGGCCTCGGGCTGCACGGCTATGCCCAGAACACGCAGCGGTTTCCGCCGGGAGCGGAGCATCTGCCACCGTATCGGTGGAACGCGCTCTATCCGGGCCGGCTGGGCAGCTTCCTCGTTCTCCTCCTGCCTCACATCGAGCAGCAGCCCCTCTTCGACCGCTGCGACAC
>CALGAS010000191.1 GCA_937959175.1 uncultured bacterium
TATTCCATGCGTCCTCGAGTTGGAAAAGGGTACAGGCACCTCGCTGCGCTCGGAGCCAGTCCCCTTTTCCATAGAAGCCCCCCGGCGCGAGCAGGGGGGACGACGGGCCGTTGGGCGAGAGACGCCCCCGGAAGCCCCAGCAACCGTCCACCACCACGACGCCCAAAACGCGATCACCACCAAGCACCCGACGCACCTGAACCCTCACGACCCGCTCAGAAGAGTCCGCTCAACGGCACTTCCGCCGGTCCCCGCGCGGTTGCACGCGTCGCCGGTTCCCGTCGCCAGCAACTCAAAAACGCCCCGACCGAAATGCTTTGGCGGAGTCAGCTGACATCCTGCATCGGCCGCACCCGCGGCGGCGGTAGGGGGCGGCCGGTCGCCTCGAAATGCGACACAACCTCCTCGACGGCATGTTCCAGATCGGCATACAGCCGGACAGGATCGTCGCCATGGATGCCGGAAATCAGGTCGGGACATTTTCCGACATACACGCCGTCTTCAGCGCTCCACTCGACCCACTTGTGATAGGCGTCAGTTTTTTTCATCGACTATCTCCAGGGCCTTGCGGACCTGTTTTTCCTGGTACGGCTTTGCATCATCGCCAGACCGGCCGCTGATGGTCACTGCCCCGGGAAACCGTTCATGAACGAACTTCCGGTGAGATCCCTTGCCGCCTCCGGGAATTTCAACGAACCCGTGCGTGAGCAGTTCGGCGACGATGTCCCTCACCTTTCGCGGCATGTCCTCGGCTATCCGCAGGCATGCCGCATTATATCCGAGCCAGACGTGCACCAGCCTCTGACCTGCTGCCCAGAAGCCGTCAGCAGCAGGCCAGCCGTGAAGAAACAGCGGCTCCACGGCACGGGCTCACCCCTCGCGAGCCCGTATGCCCGGTGGCTTGCCTACCGCTTGGGCCGGTAGTAGCTGCAGCCCGCTCCGGTGAGCCGTTGCCAGCCGTCGTCGATGCCGATCATCGTCTCGGCGCCGCCGAGGAAGAGGCTGCCGTCGCTCTTGAGGGCCCGGCCGATCCGGCGGACGAGGTCGCGGCGGGTCGGCACGTCGAAGTAGAGCATCACGTTCCGCAGGAAGATGATGTCGCAGGCGGGCATCGGCGGCCAGCGATCGACGAGATTCAACTGCCGGAACTCGACCAGCCGGCGGCACTCCTGGGAGATGCTCCAGCGGCCCTGGAGCGAGCGGAAGTATTTCTGCTTCAGGCCCGGCGGCAGGCCGCGGTTGATTTCCAGGTCGCTGTAGGTGCCCTCCCGAGCCCGGCTCAGCACGACATCGGAGTAATCGGTCGCCAGGATCCGAATCCGCCAGGAGGCGACGAGGTCGCGAAAGTGTTCGTTGAGGAGCATGGCGATGCTGAAGGGCTCCTGGCCGGTCGAGCAGGCGGCCGACCAGATCACCAGCTGCTTCTCGGCCGTCCGCTTCGGCACCAGTTCGGTCAGCAGCTGGCGGAGGGTGTCGAAGGGTTTCATGTCGCGGAAGAACGACGTCTCGTGGGTCATCATCGCGCTCAAGACGTCCCGCTCGAGCGACGGATCGATGCCCTGCCGGACCCGGTCAAGCAAGGTCTCGATGCTGGGAATCTTCCGCTGCCGCACGATCGGCAGCATCCGGGCCACGACGAGATAGTGCTTCGAGTCGTCGATGACGACCCCGGTCCGCTTGCGAAGCAGGCTGCGGAGGAAGGCGAACTGCGGCTCGGCGACCTTCATGACGGCTCCGCGGCCGACCGTCCGCCCCGCCGCTCGAGGCGGAGGGCGATCTCGGCCCCGATCTGACCAAGCGGCAAGACGGCGTCTGCCAGACCTGCCCGGGCGACCTCGCCCGGCATCCCCCAGACGACGCTGGAAAACTCGTCCTGAACGAGCACGCTGCCGCCGGCCTCCACGACGGCCCGCGAGCCGGCCAGGCCGTCGCGACCCATGCCGGTGAGCACGACGCCAAGCGTGCCGAGGCCCCAGAGCCGGGCCGCCGAGCGGAAGAGCACGTCGGCCGACGGCCGGCAGGAGTTCTCCGGTGGGTCGTCGGTCAGCCGGACCCGCGGGGCGGCAGCGGTGCCGGTCACTTCCAGGTGCCGGCCTCCGGGCGCCAGTAGGATCGCCTCGGCCGTGACCGGCATCCCCGCGGCGGCCTCCTGGACGGGTCGACCGCAGACGGCCGAGAGCCGCTCGGCGAGTCGCCCGGTGAAGGTCGCCGGCATGTGCTGAACGATCAGGGTCGGCACCCGGGCCGTCGGCGCGAAGGCGGGGAGCATCTCGGCAAGGGCCGCCGGCCCGCCGGTCGAGACGGCGATCACCACCGCCGCGACAGGATCCCGACGCGGCCCGGGGAGCCGGCGCGGAACAGAGGCCGTCGGCTGCCGGATCGCCGGCCGGGAAGCGACCGGGGCGGCCCCTCGCGACACGACCGCCCGGATCCGGGAGAGCACCTCACCGCGGATGCGGGCGGCCACCTCGCCGGGATCGAGGCCGGCCGGCTTGGCGACGTAATCGTTGGCCCCTGCCACGAGGGCGTCGACGGTTGCCTTCGAGCCTCGATCGGTCAGGCTCGAGAACATCACCACGGGGAGTTTCGGGTGGCGGCGGCGAATCTCTCGAAGCGCCGTCAGCCCGTCCATCACCGGCATCTCGACGTCGAGCAGCACGACATCGGGCAGGTCGCCGGCGGCCAGCATGTCGAGGCAGGCCTGCCCGTCGACGGCGGCCCCGGCGATCCGCACGCCCGGATCGGAGGCGAGGGTGGTCGTGAGAATCCGGCGGATCGTGGCCGAGTCGTCGCAGATCAGAATCCGGATCGGCCGGCTGCCGGCCCCAGCTGCCGGTTCGCGGCAGAGGCCGAGGCCGACGAGCTTGCGGGCCAAGGCCTCGGGCGTGAAGGGCTTGGCGAGGTAGTCGTCGGCACCGGCGGCCAAGGCCTCGGCGATCCGGGCCCGGTCGTGTTCGGTGGAGATCATCACCAGCGGCAGCCGGCGGGTGGCGGGGTTGCCTCGAAGCCGGCGGATCAGCTCCAGGCCGTCCATCACCGGCATGTGCCAGTTGACCGTGATCAGATCGGGCGTGCCGGCGGCGGCGACCGCCTCAAGGGCCTCGGCCCCGTTGGTCGCCTCGCTGCATTCAAACGCCAGGTCGCGGAGCGCACGGGCGACGATGCTCCGGGCGGGCTTCGAGTCGTCAACCACCAGTGCCCGCACGATTCGCTCCCTCACGATCGATCATCGGCCCGACGGCGATGCTCCGCGGCCGCGGCTAACCGGAGCATCGTCAGGCATCATGTCACTTCCGATACTCCTCCACCAGCCGCTGCAGTCCCTGGGCCATGCGGGCGAGCTCCTGGGAGGAGATCTGGGTGTTGGAGGCGCCCTCGGCCGTGCTCTGGGCGGCCTGGGCCACCTGCACGATGTTCTCGGCGATCTCACCGGTGCCGGTGGTGGCCTCGGCAATGTTGCGGCTGATCTCACCGGTCGTGGCCGACTGCTCCTCGACGGCCGCGGCGATCCGCGTCTGGAGTTCGTCGATCCGGCCGATCACGGTGCCGATCTCGGCGATCGCCGCCACGGCCCGCTCGGTGTCGCCCTGCATCGATTCGATCCGGCTGCCGATGTCCTCGGTCGCCTTGGCCGTCTCGCGGGCGAGTTCCTTGACCTCGTTGGCGACGACGGCGAAGCCCTTGCCCGCCTCGCCGGCCCGGGCCGCCTCGATCGTGGCGTTGAGGGCCAGAAGATTCGTCTGCTCGGCGATCGAGGTGATCACCTTGACGACCGCTCCGATCTCGCCGGACGAGCGGCCCAGGGCGTCCATCGTGCCCGAGGTCGTGTCAGCCATTTCGACCGCCCGCCGGGCGACGCCCGCCGCATCCTGGGCACTCTTGGCGATCTCGTGGATGCTCGTGACGAGATTCTCAATCGAACCAGACACCATTCGGGCGTTGCCGCTGACCTGTTCGGCCGCCGCCGAGACGAGGTTGGCCTGGGCGGTCGTCTGCTCCGCCGCCGCGCTCATCTGCTGGCTGACGCTGGTGAGCTCCTCCGACGAACTCGCCAGGGCATGCGTGTTGTCGACGATGCCGTGCACGAGTCTCGCCTGCCGCTCGGTCTCCCGCGTCATCCGGCCGGCAACGAGCGCCGACACGGCGAACACCGCCAGGGCGGTCAGCCCGAAGACGGTCAGGCCAAAGACCCAGAGCCGGTTGATTGGGGCGAGCACCTCGGCCCGGTCGATCTCCGAAATCAGGGCCCAGCGGACGGTGCCTCGCCCGCTCGGATCGGCATGCACCACCACCGGCCGCCAGGAGGCGAGCACCGGCTGCCCCCGGTAGTCGAGGCCAAGCGCCGTGCCCGTGCTCCCCTCGTCGAGGGCGGCCCGGGCGGGCAGGCTGTCGACCTTGAGGCTTGCGTTGAGCACCGTCGATTCGACGTCGAGTTCGGAGGTGAACCGCGACTCGCTGCGAAACAGCCGGTCGGGCCCGACGGCGTAGGTCTCTCCGGTCTGGCCCATGCCGGTCGTCTCGCCGATGATCGCCGAGAGCC
>CALGAS010000192.1 GCA_937959175.1 uncultured bacterium
GCCTGACGTCGTCGCTGGATCCGCGGCATCGCGTCGCGGCACTCGGTACGGGCCTGGTCATCGCCCTGCTGGCGACGGTGCCCGGCGGCGTCTGGCTTGCCAGGCCGGCGGCTGCCGAAGAGCCCTCCGTCTGGCCACCGCCCGCAGCCGCCTGGCCGCCGCCGCCGGACCGGGTGGCCCTGCTGCCGCCGGTCGAGTTCAACCTCGAAGAGAGCTTCTTTGCCAGCGAGCCGATCGCCGACGCCGATCCGGAGCCGGTCCCCTCGGCCTATAAGGAGAAGAAGAAAAAGAAGAGCAGCCCCTTCGGCTCGGCCGCCCCGGTCAGCCTCGGCGGCTTCTGGGCTCCGGCCACGCCGGTCTTCGGTCAGCCCGGCACGATGGCGATGAACGCCCAGTTTGCCCGGGTGGCGGCGCCGATCGTGCCGCCGGTCGAAGACGGTCCGCTCTGGATCGGGATCGGCCGCTTTGGCCGGCTGGAGATCGCGACCGACGCGATCCTCCCCGACTCAGGGCAGCCGGTGCCCGATCAGCTCTGGCTGATCGAGACCGGCCTGACCCACATCCGGCCGCTCGCCTCCGGCGGCACGCTCGGCGGCACCTTCCTGTTCGGCTCGGCCAGCGACCAGCCCTTCGCCGCCGGCCGCGACCTGACCCTCATGGCGATCCTCTTCTGGAACACCCCGGCCCGCAACGACCGCGACGAGTGGAACTTCAGCCTCTTCTATTCGCCGACCGCCCAGCTCCCCTACCCGCTGCCCGGTATTTCCTACGGCTGGAAGCCGAGCGACTCGTTCGAGGCCAAGCTCGGCCTCCCGGCGGCTCTCGAGTGGCGGCCCGATGACGACTGGACGATCTCGGCGGCCTACTTCCCGCTGGTCAACGTCAACGTCGAGGCCCGCCGCCGCCTGGCCGACGGGCTGGCCTTCATCAGCTTCTATCGCACCGACACGCAGATCTATTTTCTGGCCGATCGCGTCATCGAAGACGAGCGATTCTACGTCTTCGACCAGCGGGCGGCGGTCGGCCTCGAGCGAACGCTCGGCCGCGGCTTCACGATCGAAGCCCTGGCCAGCTGGCTCTTCGACCGGGAGCTCTTCCAAGGCACCAACTTCACCTCCGGCCGCACCGACGTCGTCGAGTTCGACCCCGGCCTCGGCCTCTCGCTCCAGCTCCTCTGGCGACGTTGAAAAAGGGGACATTCTGCTTTTCCACCATGAGGAAGAACCTGAAGGGAATCCTTTCGGAAAAGCAGAATGTCCCCTTTTTCGGATCCCCTATCGGCGGATGCGGCCGCGTGCTATCCTTCGTAAGTACGGAATCGATGAAGGTTGCTCTCCGGAAACTCTTCCGGGCCGGGGCCGCCGCGATCGCAATCTCTCGAAGCGGCTGTGCTTCGCGGCCGGAGCCCCTGGCTCACCCGCAAAGCCCTTCTTGCCGGGCAGGCAGTGATCCATCGCCGGGATCACGGTGTTTTTTCCCGTCAGCCTGACGGCACCGCTGCACTTCGGCTTCCGCCACGCCCGCCCGCGGCACCTTTGCCGCCGGCACTCCTTCCGAACAGGATCTCCAGATGACCAGTCCCGCTCCCGATGCCACCTCCTTTGCCGACCTCGGCCTTTCCGCCCCACTGCTGGCGGCCCTGGCCGACGAGGGCTACACCACCCCGACGCCGATTCAGGCCAAGGCCATTCCCCACGTGCTCGCCGGCCGTGACCTCTTCGGCTGCGCCCAGACCGGCACCGGCAAGACGGCCGCCTTCGCGCTGCCGCTGATCGATCGGCTGCTGGCCGACCGCCGCAAGCCCGCCCCCCGCCGCTGCCGCGTGCTCGTGCTCGCCCCCACCCGCGAACTCGCCGCCCAGATCCACGAGAGCTTCAAGGCCTACGGCCGCCATGCCCGGCTCAAGGCTGCCGTGATCTACGGCGGCGTCGGCCAGCACAGCCAGTCGCGGGCGATGATGCACGGCGTCAACGTGCTCGTCGCCACGCCGGGCCGGTTGCTCGATTTGGTCGGCCAGCGGCTGGTCGACATCCGCTCGGTCGAATACCTCGTGCTCGACGAGGCCGATCGGATGCTCGACATGGGCTTCATCCACGACATCCGGAAGATCATCGCGATGCTGCCGGCCGACCGGCAGACCCTCTTCTTCTCGGCCACCCTGCCGGCCGAGGTCCGTGAACTGGCCGACGCGATGCTCCGCGACCCGCTCGAGGTGCGGACGACCCCGCGGAGCACCCCGGCCGAGACCGTCCGTCAGTCGGTTCACTTCGTGGCCAAGAAGGAGAAGAAGGCCCTGCTCGTCAGGCTCCTCAAGGAGGAGGCGACCGGCCGGGTGATCGTGTTTGCCCGCACCAAGCACGGGGCCGACAAACTCCACCGCGATCTCGACAAGGCGGGCATCAAGGCGGCCGCGATTCACGGCAACAAGTCGCAGGCCCAGCGCGAGCGGGCCCTGGCCGCCTTCAAGTCGCCCCGTCCGCCGGTCCTCGTCGCGACCGACATCGCCGCCCGCGGGATCGACGTCGACGACGTCGCCCACGTCGTCAACTACGAGCTGCCCCACGAGCCCGAGACCTACGTCCACCGGATCGGCCGCACCGGTCGGGCCGGTCAGGAGGGAGCGGCCGTCAGCTTCTGCGACGTCGAGGAACACGCCCGGCTCGACGCGATCGAGCGGCTTCTGAAGAAGACGATTCCGGCCCGCAACGAGCGGCCGGCGACCCCAGCCGGCGAATCCCGGCCAAGCGGCCGCCGGGGCCGCCGCGGTGGCCCGCGGACGCAGGCATCGTCGAACGGCCACCGCAGCCGGGGTGGGCAAGCCAGCCGCGGCGGTCGCGGACAGGGCGACGGCAGCCGGCATCAGCCGGGCAAGAGCCGCCGCCGTGGCCCGAAGCCGACCCGGGCGACCGGATCGGAGCAGCCGCAAGCCGGCGGAGCGACGGCCGGAGCCGCCCCGGCCGGAGCGGCCCGACCGGCCGCGGGCAAGCCGGCCCGCCGCAAGATCCGCCGGGCGCTGTAAGCGGGCACCGCGTCGGCGTCGACGCCCACGGATAGAATCCCCGCCGGCTCGCGCCGGGGGGCTTTTATGGAAAAGGGGACTGGCTCCGAGCGAAGCGA
>CALGAS010000193.1 GCA_937959175.1 uncultured bacterium
CCTTGGCGATCACAAGCGAGACCGGCAGCTGGTAGGTGTAGGGGATGAAATCCTTGCCGGTCTCGGCCTGGAGCTCACCGCGGTAGCGGGCGATCGCCTTCTCCGGCGAGAGTTCGTCGGCAGCATATCGCAGCCGGGAAACGAGCGGCCCATCGGCCACGCTCTCGATGTCGAAGACAAGGTGCCTCGGGTCGCCGCCGGCCATCGCTACCGCCTCGCCAAGGGATGGGCCAGCGGCAGCCAGGCCCCGTCCGCCTGGCTGGAAGCGACCGACTGCTCGATGAAATACATCCCTTCGGTGCCGTCGCAGACATTCGGGTAGATCGTGTCGACCTTCTCGAAGGGCTGGCCCGTGAGAGCCTTGGCCATCGCATCGAAACCGGCCCGGTAGACATTGGCGAAGGCCTCGAAGAAGCCTTCGGGATGGCCTGCCGGGAGCCGGCAGGCGGCCCGTCCCGACTCGTTTGTGAAGGGCGCGTTGGGATCGCGGGTGTACAGATAGTGCGGCTTGCCGTTGTGCCGCACCATCATTTTGTTGGGCTCCTCCTGGTGCCACTCGAGGCTGCCGAGCGTGCCGTCGATCTCGATCCGGAGATCATTCTCGCGGCCGTGGCTGATCTGGGAGGCGGTCACGGTGCCCAGGGCCCCGTTCTGGTAGCGAATCACCGCGTGGCCATAGTCGTCGAGGGGTCGGCCGGGCACGAAGACCTTGAGATTGGCGGCGATTTTCTCGGGCAGCAGGCCGGTCATGTAGCGGCCCAGGTTGAAGGCGTGGGTGCCGATGTCGCCAAAGGATCCGGCCGCCCCGCTCTTGGCCGGGTCGGCCCGCCAGACCGCCTGCTTCTGCCCCTCGCTCTCCAGCCGGGTTCGCAGCCAGCCCTGGATGTACTCTGCCCGGATCGCCTGGATCTCGCCCAGCTCCCCGGCCAGGATCATCTCGCGGGCCTGCCGGACCAGTGGGTAGCCGGTGTAGTTGTGGGTGACCACGAAGACCTGCCGGGAGGCGTCGACCAGGGCCGCGAGTTCCTCCGCTTCGGCCAGCGTGATCGTCAGCGGCTTGTCGCAGACGACGTGGAAGCCGGCCGCCAGAGCAGCCTTGGCCACCGGGAAGTGCATGTGATTGGGCGTCGCGATCGAGACGAAGTCGATCCGCTCTTCGGCCGGCTTGGCCTGCTCGGCATCGAGCATCTCTTGAAACGACCCGTAGGCGCGGTCCTCGGCAACCGCGTAGTCGGCGGCACTGGCCTTGGAGCGGGCCGGGTCGCTGGAGAAGGCCCCCGCCACGAGTTCGGCCCGGTTGTCGAGCACCGCCGCCGTGACGTGCACTCGCCCGATGAACGAGCCCTGCCCGCCCCCGACGATTCCCATCCGCAGTTTTCGTCCTAGTTCCCCGTTGGTCGCCATCGCTCGCTCCTGGTGGTAGGCCCGCTCGATTCGAGCGGGTCGGGCAGCGTACCGTGCCGGCTGCCGGAACCGCAAACGCCTCCTCGCTGGGAGGATTTGGCGGCGTCCGTAGCCGAAGCGTCTTCTTCGACGGGGCCAAATCCCCGAATGGCTCGTCGCGCGGTCGTGGATTCCCGCCGGCTGCCGGAACGGCGAAAGTCTCCTCGCCGGGGGATTTCGCGTCACCCATTTTGAAGCGACTTCCTCGACGGGGCGAAATCCCCAAAGGCTCGTCGAGCGTTCGCCGATTCCGACAGCCTCGCCAACTCAGGGCTGCGTTGCAGAGCCGGGGGTGGAAGCCGGAGGAGCCTTTGGAGATTTCGTCCATCGGAGGTTGCTATCACGATTGGCGCAGCAGCGAAATATCCCTGGCGACGGAGGCTTTCACCCCCGGCTCCCCGCCAGGGCTCACAGCCTTTGATTCAGGCCGCTGCGTCTCGGTACGATGGGGAGGTTTCTGAGCCATCCTCCCTCCCGACCGCATCACGCGGCGGATCTCATGGGTTTTCAAGACCGCGGCTACTACCGCTCACCGACGTCGGGCTTCGCCCCGGAATGGTCGGCCGTCAACGCGATCATCGCGATCAATGTCGCCGTCTGGCTGGCGAACTTCATTCTCTCCGGCAACCTCCTCCGAGAGGTCGTGTCGGTGAACTTCTCGCTCAACAACTTCTGCTGCCTGCAGAGCGACCTGCCCAGCCACCTCTGGAAGTTCTGGACGCTCCTGACCTACGGCTTTTTGCACGACGACCGCTCGCCGTGGCACATCCTCTTCAACATGCTCACGCTCTGGTTCTTCGGCCGGCCGATCGAGGCGGTCCTGGGCCGGGCGGAGTTCACGCGGTTCTACTGCGTCTCGATCATCGTGGCGGGGCTCGCCTGGCTGATCGGGGAACGGCTCACCGGCGGCATGATGGCCAGCCGGCTGGTGGGCGCCTCCGGCGGCGTGATGGCGGTGCTGGCCGCCTTCATCTGGTACTACCCCCGGCAGACGGTGCTGATCTACGGCATCCTCCCGGTCCCAGCCTGGGCCCTCGGCGTGCTCTACCTCTTCTCCGACCTGAGAGGCGCTGGCAGCCAGGCGGGTAACGTCGCGCATGTCGCCCATCTCGCCGGAGCGGCCTTCGGGATTCTCTACGTCTGGCGGGGCTGGCGGCTCGACGGGCTCTCCGAGGCCTGGGAAAAACTGCGAACAAGCGTCCGCGCTCGCCGGCTGCGAGTCTTCAGCCCGGACGACGAAGCCGGCCGTCGCCTCGGCCGCGATGATGACGAGCCGCCGCTCGAGGAGGAGGTCGACCGCATCCTCGAGAAGATCGGCCGCTCCGGCGAGGCGAGCCTCACCGAACGCGAGCGGGAAACCCTCGCCCGCGCCAGCCGCCGCTTCAAAGGCCGCCGCGGCTGAGTCGCAGAGATCCTTCTCCGTCTCCGCGTGCCCCCTGCCCATAAAAGCCCCCCGGCGCGAGCCGGGGGGACGGCGGGCCATTGGGCCATCCCGCCCTTGATGACCGCCGAGCGTTCACCACCACCGCGCCCAATCCGCGATCACCACGAAAAACTCCCTGGTGGCTTTTCACGATCCCTGGGGGGACGGCGGGCCGTTGGGCCATCCCGCCCTCGAAAGCCCGCGCAACCGTTC
>CALGAS010000194.1 GCA_937959175.1 uncultured bacterium
ATCCCGGCCCCCGACTGCACGTAGGCCCGGCCATCCTTGACGACGATCGTGCGGAGGGCGATGCAGATATCCATCGAGCCGGCGAAATCGACGTAGCCGACCGCGCCCGCGTAGGGACCGCGGCGAACCGGCTCGAGCTCGTCGATGATCTCCATGGCCCGGATCTTGGGGGCGCCGGAAACCGTGCCGGCGGGCAGGCAGGCCCGCAACGCGTCAAACGACGAGAGCCCGGGTCGCAGCCGGCCGGTCACGTTGCTCGTCAGGTGCATCACGTGGCTGTAGCGTTCGATGGTCATCACGTCGGCCAACTCGACCGAGCCGATCTCGGCCACGCGGCCGACGTCATTGCGTCCCAGGTCGATCAGCATCACGTGCTCGGCCCGCTCCTTGGGGTCAGCCAGGAGGTCTTCGGCGAGGGCCCGGTCTTCGGCCGGGGTGGCACCGCGGCGGCGGGTGCCGGCCAGGGGCCGCACGGTCACCATCCCGTCGACCGACCGCACCATGATCTCGGGCGAGCTGCCGACCAGCGTGCAGGACGGGCTGCGGAGATAGAACATGAAGGGGCTGGGGTTGACCACCCGGAGCGTCCGGTAGAGCTCGAGGGGCGGCCCGCTGAAGGGCACCTCCAGGCGTCGGCTGAGCACCACCTGAAAGACATCGCCGGCGCGGATGTATTCGATCGACCGTTCGACGGCCCGCAGGAAGGCCTCCCGACCGAAGGCCGACGTCGCCGAGCCATCGGCCAGGCAGCGAGGCTCGTGCCGCGGGCCGATGTCGGCCGGCGGCGGCCAGTCGCTGGGAGCCGCCAGCCGCTCGATCGTCTCGTCGATCCGGTGGCAGGCTGCTGCGTAGGCCTGCTCGATGCCGGCGGGCGAGTCGTCCTCGATCCGCGCCAAGACGACGACGTCGATCGCCTTGGTGGCGTTGTCGAAGACGACCAGCCGGTCGTAGAAGGCGAAGTCGAGATCGGGCAGGCCAAGGTCATCGGGCGGCTCGTCGGGGAGCCGCTCGACGTAGCGGACCGCATCGTAGGCCGCGTACCCGACGGCGCCGCTCGTGAACGGGGGTAGTTCCGGGAGGCGGACGGGCCGCTCGGCGGCGACACGCCGCTCGAGTTCAGCCAGCGGGTCGTCGCACGCGAAGGCCTCGACTGACGATCCCGCCGTGACCCGGACATTCCGACCGCGGGCCTCGAGCCGCAGAAACGGCTCGGCACCCAGGAAGCTGTAGCGGCCGACCTTCTCACCACCCACCACGCTCTCGAAGAGGCAGGCCGATTCGCCGGCGTCGAGTCGGGCGAAGGCGGAAAGGGGCGTCAGGGCGTCGGCGAAGAGCCGCCGATAAACCGGAATCAGCCGGCCGCCGGCCGCCAAATCGGCAAACTGCGACCGGTCAGGGAGGTGAGGCATAGGAAGTGGCCGACAACGGCAGCGGGGCCCGAAGGGAGCCACAAGGGTACTCCCGGCCGCTGATGGCGACTACCTGCCCCTCACCCCGCGGTTTCAGGACGCGGGGTAGCGACCGTCGCAAGGCGAACCGCTATGATTCCTGGGAGCGGAGCGTGCAGCCGCGTCCGGGAGTGCAGGGTGCGATGAAGTGTCAGCAGTGCGATAAGACGGCGGTGTTTCACATCACCGAACTGGAATCGGGCGAGGTCCGCGAACTCCACCTCTGCGAGGGGCACGCCCAGGCCTACCTCAATCAGGCGGAGGCCGGCGGTGGCCAGGAGCAGGAGGCCGGGGGGCCGCTGACCGTCAGCCAGACGGCCGACGAACTGGCCGTCCTCGATAAGAAGGCCTGCGACATGTGCGGTGTCACGTTTTTCGAGTTTCGCAACCAGGGCAGGCTCGGCTGCCCGCACGACTACGTGCAGTTCGAGAAGGAACTCGAGCCCCTGATCGCCAACATTCATGGTGCCACTCGGCACACGGGCCGCCGGCCCGATCGGGCCGGGAGCGACCTTCCCGAGTCCACCGAACAGCTCACCGGCGTGATTGGCTTGCGGCGGGAGATGCAGGAGGCAATCACTCGGGAAGACTACGAACGGGCCCAGGAAGTCCGCGACGAAATCCGCACCATTGAGGCCCGCTGGCTCAGCTCACGCTCCACCTGAACCCCCGACACCATCCGCAAGCGCATGAAACTCGAATCGCTCACACAGGCAACCGGCGAATGGCTCAAGGGCACGGGTCCGGAATCGGACATCGTGATGAGCAGCCGGGTGCGACTGGCCCGGAACCTGGCCCAGTTTCCCTTCGTGGGCCGGGCCAGCGAGCAGGAACGTGGCGAGATCGAGCAGTTTCTGCGTGAGCAGATCGCGACCGCTCCGATCGGCAAGGACCTGGAGTACATCGATGTCGGGCAGCTCGAGGAGGTCGATCGCCAGTTTCTCGTCGAACGGCAGCTGATCAGCCGCGAGCACGCCGAGGCCCAGGGGGCCCGCAGCGTGGCGATCGACCGCGTCGAACAGGTCAGCCACGAGGCCGTAGTCCGCCACCTGAAAGATCGGGGCTTCCTCGTCCTTGTTGATCGCGACGATCACCTTGGAGTCCTTCA
>CALGAS010000195.1 GCA_937959175.1 uncultured bacterium
GAGGACGGACGATTTCGCGCTGCTTGGTTCGGGAGCGTTGGTCCGGCAGCGGGAGAGACAAAGGGAGACTGGCCCTGCGCCATTTCAAAGGCGAGGTCGAAGGCCGGAGATCGCGGCACAGCCCGCCGGACCTCGCCAGGGAGCTCAACGGTTCGCATGGTCATCGGGAGCCGGCTGCCCGAGAGAGGGCGGATGGGAGCCCCGCGGATGGTGGCGGCATCGGCCTGGCGCCGGTCGTCGACCGCGAGCCGCCTGCTGTCGTTGAGTTCCGGGGCGAAAAACGCTTCGGGCTTGCCTGACGCAGCGGTCTCAGGAATGTCTGAGGCTGGCGGCGTACCGCCGGCCCGGGCAGGAATGGAAACGCCGGAGGCGGGGAGCCGTGATGAGTCGGGGGCGGCAGCCACCGGCTCGCGGGGCCTGGCCTCAGGTGGCTGCAGACGCGTCGCCACCGAACCCGGACTCTGCGGCCGGCCTTCGAGCCAGCGAGAAAAACCGATTCCCGTCAACGTGACGGCGAAGGCGACAGCCACAGCCATGGCGACGCGGAGCGACTCCCTGAACACGGCCGTCGAGCGTTTCGATCGGCTGCGGTCGGCAACACGTTCCAGAGCGAACTGCCGCGGTCTGGAAGGCGCGAGTCGGGCCAGATCGACCGCCCCGCTGCGGGGCCGGGCTGGCCCGGAGTTGATCGCTTCTCGGATTCGCGGACCGAGGTCCGGGGACGCAGGCACACGGGCGAGCAACGCGTCAATCGCCGCGTCTTCAAAGAGCGACTCCCGGGTGAGGCCGTCCTCGACGGAGTCGGGAAGCGGCACCTGCCGCAGCGCTGCGTCGAGCCTGCGATCATCGACGGTCATGATCGGCCTCCCCGTCCGCCCGCGTCTCCGAGCCGTGCCGGCCGGGCCGGCCGTCGGAGTCGTTCAGCAGGAACTGCCGCAGCCGGCTGCGGGCCCGGCTGACCCGCGAGAGGACCGTGCCGAGCGGCACACCCTGGAGATCGGCCGCCTCCTGATGGGTCAGTTCGCCGACGACGACCAGCAGGAGCGTCTCCCGGAGCTCGGCCGGCAGCCGGCCGAGGGCGGCCTGCATCGCTGCGGAGAGCTCGTCGGCGAAGGGATCGGGGGCCGGTGCCGCCGGCTGGCTGAAATCGCTGCCTGCCGGGAGTTCTCGCGACTCCCGCCGCCGCCAGTGATCGGCGACTCGCCGCCTGAGGATCGCCAGGAGCCAGGCCCGCTCGCTGCGAGATTCGTCGTAGAGGTGCCGGCTCATCCAGGCCGAGCGAAACGTGTCTTGGACGACGTCTTCGGCATCGTGCCGTCTGCCCAGCAAGCGATAGGCGACGCGGTAGAGCACGGCCACGTGGTCGCTCACCCATCGGTCAAACGCTTCTCCGGCCTGGGATGAAACGGGCATGGAAGGAGACCGGATCCCCTGGAGGTGCCCGGCAAGGGATGGTGCCCTGCCGGAAGAATATTCGCTGGGAAAACCCCCGGTTATTCCCGCCGTGAGGCGGCCTTCCGTCGCCGGATCAGCCGGCCGGCTTCCGGCCGCTCCCGGACCCGGCAGCGAGCCAGGGGGGCAGCTGGCCGGCCGGCGGCAGCCGCACCACCCGGGCCGAACGGATGCCGGGGCATTCAAGGACCGTGGCCAACGCCTCGGCCGAGGGTTCCTGGTCAAGATTGAGCACGCCGATCGCGTCGCCGGATGGCATCGACCGGCCGACCGTCATCTGAGCGATGTTGATGCCGAGTTCGCCGAACACGGTGCCGACCCGGCCGATGATGCCCGGCACGTCCTGGTGGGTGAAGACGAGGAGGATCCCGTCGAGATAGGCCTCCAGGCGGTGGCCTTCCAGTTGCACCAGCCGGGGCATCGAACGGCCGAAGAGCGTGCCGGCTGCCCGGTGCATGCGATCGCCCGAGAGCAGGTCGACCGCCACGACCGAACTGAAGGCGCCGGGATCAGTGCGGCTCTGGGCGACCAACTCGATGCCCCGGTCGCGGAGCAGCACCTCGGCGTTGACGATGTTGACATCCTCGAGCGCTCCTTCGAGCAGACCGGCTGCGAAGGCGGCCGTCACCAGCCGCGTGTTGCGGCCGGCGATCTCGCCCCGGTAGGCGATCGAGCAGGAGCGGGGCTGGCCGGCGTCGAGCTGGGCCACCAGCAGCCCGAGCCGCCAGGCGAGGTCGAGAAAACCGCGGACGCCCTCCAGGGCGGCCGGATCGATTGGCGAGGCGTTGACCGCATGGCGAATCGCGCCGGTGGCGAGGAAGTCGACCAGCAGCCCGACACCTTCGACGGCCACCTGCGACTGGGCTTCCTCGGTGCTCGCCCCGAGGTGCGGAGTCACCAAGACGCCCGGCATGCCGAACAGCGGGCTGTCGGTGCAGGGCTCGTTTTCGAAGACATCGAGGGCGACGCCCCCGATGATGCCACGTTCGAGCCCGGCCACGAGGGCCTGCTCGTCGTAGATGCCGCCGCGAGCGCAGTTGATCAGCCGAACGCCCGGCTTGAGGAGCTCGAGTTCGGCCATCCCGACAAGGTGCCGCGTCTCGTCGGTCAGCGGGGTATGGACGGTCAGGTAGTCGACGTGGGGCAGCATCGCGGGAACCGTCTCGCAGAGCTCGATGCCCAGCTCGGTGGCTCGGTCGGGCGAGAGGAACGGATCGAAGCCGAGCACCCGCATGTCGAAGGCCCGGGCCCGGGCTGCGACCGCCTGGCCGATCCGACCGAGGCCGACGATCCCCAGGACCTTGCCGGCGAGCTGGCTGCCCATGAACTTCTTGCGGTCCCAGGCATGGGCCTTGAGGCTGGCGTCAGCCGCGGCGACGTTGCGGGAGAGCCCCAGCAAGAGGGCGAAGGCATGCTCCGCCGTGCTGACGGTATTGCCGGCAGGCGTGTTCATGACCACGATCCCCTGCCGGGTGGCCGCCTCCTTGTCGATGTTGTCGGTGCCGACACCGGCCCGCACGATCGCCCGCAGCCGGGTGTTGCCCGTCAGCGAGTCGGCCGTGATCTTCACGCCGCTGCGGCAGATCGCCCCGTCGTGCTTCGCCAATGCCTCCCGAAGGGCGTCACCCGCCAGGCCCGTGGCCACCTCGTAGGTGATGCCTTGGCGGGCCGCCTCGTCCAGGAGGGCGATGCCGTCGGGGCTGATCGTGTCGAGGACGATGATCGAGGGCATGGGATGAATGGCTCCTTGGGGCCGCCGTCATGCGGCGTCAGCGGGATGCGCCGGCCCGCGTGGCGGAGGCCGACTCCATGAAGGCGAGCATGTGATCCCGGAGGGCCTCGACACCGGCCACCGGCATGGCGTTGTAGATGCTCGCCCGAATTCCGCCCACCGAGCGATGTCCCTTGAGATCGGTCAGGCCCTGGGTCGCGGCCGTGGCAAGGAACTCCTTTTCCAGCTGCTCGTCCGGGAGCCGGAAGGTGACGTTCATCGCTGAGCGACATTCGGGCCGGGCATGGCCGGCGTAAAAGCCTCCTGAGGCATCGAGGACGTCGTAAAGGAGCTTGGCCTTGGCGGCGTTGTGGCGAGCCATCGCTTCCAGCCCGCCGATCTCATCCCGGATCCACTGGCAGATCAGCCCCAGCACGTAGATCGCGAACACTGGCGGCGTGTTGGACCGCGACCCGCCCTTCACATAGGCCCGATAGTCGAGCATCTTCGGAAGCTCATCCCGCGACCGCTCGAGCAGGTCACGGCGAATCACGGCGACGGTCACCCCGGCGATGCCGGCGTTCTTCTGGGCACAAGCGTAGACGAGCCCGTATCGGGAGACGTCGATCGGGCGCGAGAGAAAGTCGCTCGAAGAGTCGCAGACCAGCGGCACGTCGCCGACGTCTGGCTCAGTCTGCCATTGCACGCCCTGAATCGTCTCGTTGCTCGTGACGTGGACGTAGGCCGCCTGCGGCGAGTGGCTGACGTCGCCGGGCTGCGGAAGCCGATCGTAAGAAGAATCGGCACCGTCCCAGGCGACATGCACCGCGCCTTCCCGGCGGGCTTCCTTGACCGCGTTGACCCCCCATGAGCCGGTCACGAGGTAATCGGCCGGCTCCTCGCGGCCCCGCAGGAGGTTCATCGGAACCATCGAAAACTGCAGGCTGGCACCGCCCTGCAGGAACACGATCTCATGGTCGGCTCCCACGCTCAGCAGGTCGCGGAGCCCGACGAGAGTCTCCTCGAGGATTCGGTCGAAGGCCGGGCTGCGGTGGCTGATTTCGAGGACCGAACTGCCGACCCCGGGCAGGCAGAGCAACTCTTCCCGCGCCCGCTCCAGTACAGGGAGGGGCAGCACCGCCGGACCGGCGGAAAAATTGAAGACGCGGTCGGGCATCGCAGGGCACCGAGGACCGAAAAACCAGCCCGCAGAATAGGTGTCGGCCCGGAGACGGTCAACGCCCGGGCCCTGTCGGCGTTCCTGGGGCGACCCCTGCCGGTGGCGGAGCGGCGGACGGGGGTACCGCGGCGGTCCGCACACCATCGGGCTGCGATGCCGAGAGCGTCGCCACTCGCGCCGCCACCGCCGGCTGGCCAGGATCGATGGCCAGGGCGCGGGTGTAGTTGGCCACGGCCTGCGACGTGTCGCCCGAGGCCTCCCGCAACTGGCCCAGAGCCACCAGCGCCCGGGCGTTGTTGGGATCGATCGCCAGGGCATCGATCAGTTGATTTTCCGCCTCATGGACATCGCCGTGCTCCTCGGCGAGCCGGGCCAGTTCGATGTGGGGCTGGGCGTTGCCCGGCCGGGCTGCCGCCCAGCCCTGAAGATTGGCCACCGCCTCCTGCCCCCGGCCGTCTTCGACGAGGAGGACCGCCAGGGCCCGCTGGCAGGCGACATGGTCGGGATTGCGGGCCAGGCAGAGGTGGTAGTACTGCTCGGCCACCTCCCGATCGGCCTCGTTGCCGAACACCTTCGCCTGCTGATGGTAGGTCGCCCCGAGGTTGTAGAAGCAGTCGGGATTGCCGGGCTGGCGGGCCAACGCCTCCTGGAAGTGATTGACCGCCCCCAGGTAGTTGCCCTGCTGATAGAGCTGCACCCCCTGGGCGGTGTCGTCCCGGCCCATCCGGCCGCAGCCGAGGGATGCAAGCACGAGCAGGATGACCGGGCAGAAACGCACGCGCAGACCTTCTCCAGGGGGGCGGGAAGGTAGCCGGACGGGCCACGGCACGGCAAGACCGGCCTTTCGCAGGCTTCGGGGTGAGCCCGTGCCATCTCGCCGGACGCTTGTTACGGGTTCACCTCGCGCAAGCTCGGGGCGGGCCCGTGCCATCTCGCCGGACGCTCGCTACGAGCATCCTGCTCTCCGCTCGCTCGATGCTGGCTCGCTCTCGGCATCCCTGCCTTCGCTTCGCCAGCAACGCCGGCTCGATTGGCACGGGCCCACCCCTCGCGAACCCGGATTCCGTGTGTCCTCGCGTTGGAAAAGGGTACAGGCACCTCGCTTCGCTCGGAGCCAGTCCCCTTTTCCA
>CALGAS010000196.1 GCA_937959175.1 uncultured bacterium
CGGCCGCCGTCACGCGGTCCGTCCGGTCAATGTTCCCCTCGCGGCTCAGTCGGCCGCAGCGGTGCCCGCCGGCGCCTGGGTGATCACCGGCGGCGGCCGGGGCGTGACAGCCGAGGTGGCCCGCGGCCTCGGGGCGCATCCGGGCACCGTGCTCCATCTGCTTGGCTCCAGCCCGGTGCCCGAGGTGCCCGACGCCTGGCGGAATCTCGACGACACCGGGATCCGCCGCCTGCGGGAGCAGGTGATGCGGGAATCACTCGCCCGCAAGGAGTTGCCGGCCGCCGGCTGGGCCCGGGTCGAAAAGGCGATCGAGATTGATGCAACCCTGCGAGGGCTCGCCGCCGCCGGGATCCGGGCGACCTACCATGCCTGTGACGTCGGCGACGCCGCGGCGTTGGCCGCGGTGCTTGCAGGCATCCGCCGGACCGACGGGCCGCTGGTCGGCGTGATCCACGGGGCCGGCTTTGAGAAGGCCTCGCGGTTTTCCCGGAAGAAGCCCGAGCTGGTCGACCGGACGATTCGGGCGAAGGCCGACGGGGCGGCAAACCTGATGCGGCTGACCGCCGCCGATCCGCTGCGGGCCTTTGTCGTCTTCGGATCGATCAGCGGCCGCTTCGGCGCCGTCGGCCAGACTGACTACTGCTCGGCCAACGAGGGCGTCGCAAAACTCGTCCGCTGGTATCGCGGCCAACGGCCCGACGTGCCCGCTGTGGCGATCGCCTGGCACTCCTGGGACGGCGTCGGCATGGCGGTGCGGCCGGAGTCGAAGTTCTCCAAGTCGCTGCTCAAGCTGCGGTTCATGCCGCCGGCGGAGGGCGTCGAGCATCTGCTTGCCGAGATTGCCGCCGGCTGCCCCGAGGCCGAGGTGGTGATCACCGACTGGCGGTACTTCAAGCTTCGCCATCCCGATCCGCTCTGGCTGCCGCCTGCTGCCGCCGAGTCGCCGCCGGCCGCCGCCCCGCCAGAATCGGCGGGCCCGCCGGCCGCCACGAGGATCGCTCGCCAGGTCCTGCGGCTGCGGGCGAGCGACCCGCCGACAGCGACTGCCGCCCGACTGCCCGGGCCGGTCGTCATCGCCGGCACCGGTCCCGATGCCGACGCCGTCGCCGCAAGGCTGGAGCAGCTCGGCATCGCGGTCGATCGGCTGAGCAGTTCCGGGCCGGCTGCGGCCGCCCTCGCCGAACTCGACGCACTGCTTGCCGCCGGCCGGGCGCAGAGCCTGCTGTTGATGTCGGCGCGGGAGGAGGCGGCCTGCGACATCAACCGGCCGCGGGATTGGCGGGCCCGCCGGGAAGCGGGTGTCCTGACGCCGTTCAAGCTCGTGCAGCGATGGTTTGCAAAGCAGGCCGAACGCCGGCCGGCTGCGGCGATCGCAGCGGCGGTGAATCTCGGTGGCGACTTTGGAATTTCGGGCAAGCCCCGGGCCCCCGAGGGTGCGGCTCTTGCCGGGCTGCTCAAGGCGGTGCGGATCGAGGCCGCCTCCCGCGGCTGGCAGGCCCTCGGCGTCCGGGTCGTCGATGCCGCTCCGGCGATCCTGCCGGCTGAGCTCGCCGAGACGCTCGTCGCCGAGGCGGCTGCCGCGGTCGCCAACCCGTCGTCCGGCGACGTCGAGGTCGCCTTCGATTCCCTCGGCCGCCGGCATCATGTCGAGGTCGTTGCGGCCGATCCGCCACCGCCCGCGGCCGGCCCCGAACCGGGCCGGGCCTGGGTCGCGGTCGGCGGCGGCCGCGGCATCACCGCCCGGATCGCGGTCCATCTGGCCCGCCGCTTTGACCTGCGGATGCACCTGATCGGCACCAGCCCGCCGCAGGACCTGCCGCCGGCCTGGCGAACCCTCGACGCGGCCGGCCGCGGTGCGCTCAAGCGAGAGATCGCCGCTGCGGCGGTGGCCGCGGGTCAGTCGCCAGCCGCCCGCTGGCAGCCGATCGAGCGGGCCCTCGAGATCCACGACACCCTCGAAGCCTTCGGCCGGGCCGGGTTGCCCGTCAGCTACCACGCCTGCGACGCTGCCGACACCGCTGCGCTGGCAACGGTCCTCGACGAGATCCGGGCTGCCGACGGCCCGATTGCCGGTGTGATCCAAGGCGCCGGCGCTTTTGAGCGGTCGCGGCTGGAGGCGAAGTCGGAGGCCAACGTCGAGCGGCTGCTGGCGGCGAAACTCGACGCCACCCACGCCCTGGCGACCCTGACCCGGCAGGACCCGCTGCGGTTCTTCATCGCCCTCGGGTCGGTGGCCGGCCGGTTCGGCACCAACGGCAACGCCGACTACAGCCTCGCCGCCGACATGCAGTGCGGCCTGATGGGCTGGCTGCGGGCGGAGCGGCCGGAGGTGCGGGCGGTCGGCTTTCACTGGCACCCCTGGGACGAGACCGGGATGATGATGCGGTCGGCCAGCTTTGCCTCCCGAGAGATCATGAAGCTCTCGCTGCTGCCGCCGGCTGCGGGTGTCGAGCATGTCGAGCGGGAACTGCTCGCCGGGGCGCCCGAGCCGCAGGTGGTCATCACCGACGACAGCTACCGCACCTGGCTGGCAAAGACGACCGCCCCGGCGGCTGCTGCGGCCGACTCAGCGGCGGCCGCCGGGGTCGCCGGCGCCGCCGGTTCGGCTGCCCCGCGGCCGCTGGTCGAGCGGGTGCTCGAGCGGCAGTCCGACCAACACCTGATCACCGAGTGCCTGCTCGATCCGACAGCCGAGCCGTTTCTCGTCGAGCACCGCTTCCGCGACCGGCCGCTGTTGCCGTTTGTGATCGGGGCCGAGATGCTTGCCGAGGCGGCTGCGACCCTGCTGCCCGACCGAGTGGTCTGCGGCCTCGATGACCTTGAGATTGTCTCGGGCCTCAAGTTCGTCCACGACCGGCCGCTCCCGGTGCGGGTACGGGTGACCGCCGCCGGCGACACGATCACCGCCGAACTCGTCAGCGACTTCAGCGATCGGCGGGGCCGCGTGCTGAGCCGGGACCGGGTCCACCTGCGGGGCCGCGTGATCGTGGCAGCGGCCGGTGAGCCGGAGTTGCCGCGGGGCCGGATCGCCCCGCCCGACCGCTGGAGTGCGGTCGAGTATCCCGCCGCCCGCGAGGAGATCATCTATCACGGCCCGATCTTCCGACGGCTCAGCGGGGCCCGCATGATCGACGGGGTCGGCTGGATGAAGATCGACGCCGAAACCATCGAGCCGCTCGCGGGCCGCCGCGGACCCGCCGGCTGGATCCTCTCGCCGGCGGTGCTCGACGCCTGTCTCTTCGGCTGCGGGTTGCACACCTGGATCGAGACCGAGGGGGTGGTGGCGATCCCGCAAGCGATCGGCCGGCTTCGCCTGGGGCGACTGCCGCAGCCGGGCGAGACCTGCGTCCAGCGGGTCGAGCGGGTTTCGCGGACGGCTGATCGCGCGGTGTTCAACTTCGTCCTCGGAGCCGCCGACGGCTCGGTCATCCTGGCGGCCGAGGGCTTTGAGGCGGTCATCCTTGCGGGGATGACAAAGTCATGATTGCGATCGTCACCCTGACGTCGGCGGGGGCCTGAGCCATGGGATTCACCAGCCCGACCCATCTGCCGCATCTGCTGCCGGCCGACGCCTACGTCTCGGCCGAGCAGTTCAACCGCGAACGGGCGGCCCTCTTCCTGCCTGCCTGGCACTGCGTCGCCCAGACCGGCGACCTGCCGGCGGAGGGCTCCTTCAAGACGCTCACGCTGCTGGGCCATCCGCTGATCCTCTGGCGGACCCAGGGGGAGATCCGCTGCTATCTGAATGTCTGTTCGCACCGTCACTGCCTGCTCACCGGCAAACCGAGCGGCCAGCTGCCGCTGCTGAAGTGCCAGTACCACGGCTGGGAGTTCGACCGCGACGGCGACACCCGGCGGATTCCCGACGCCCGCAGCTTCAAGCCGCTCGCCCCCGGCACCCTCGGACTGCGGCGGTACCAGGTCGAGACGGTCGGGCAGCTGGTGTTCGTGTCGCTGGCGTCGGAGCCCGATTCGCTCGCAGACCAGCTCGGAGGCCAGCGGGACTACCTTGCCGACCTCTTCTCCGCCGAGTGGGCGCCGCTGCTGACCGTCGCCCAGGAGGTCGAGGCCAATTGGAAGGTGCTCGCGGAAAACGTGCTCGAGGGCTATCACCTCGAGGCGGTCCATGTGAACACGTTTCGGAAATTCGCCCCGGCCGAGGCCTGCCGCCACGCGGTCCACGACCGCTGGACCAGCTACACCGAACAGCCGTTGGAGGCCGACGCCGGGGTGCGGCGACAGGCCGACTTCGTCGCCCGGCTGCTGGGGGTGCAACCCGAGCCGGAGTATCACCACCTCTTTTGTTATCCCAACCTCGCCGCCTCGCGGATGACCCTGTTCAACTGGGCCCAGACGATTCTGCCGGTGACGCCCGACCGGGCGATCAGCTACTGGCAGATCTTTCAGCTCCGGGGCAGTTCCCGGTCGCTCGCGGCTCGGCTCGCCGCCGCCGCTGTCGCCCGCCACGGCCGCCGATTCTTCCGCGAGGCGATGCGGGAGGATGGGGTCGTCATGCCCGGCGTCCAGGAAGGCATGGCCGCGGCGGCCCAGCCGACCGGCGGGCTGATCTCGGCCCGCGAAGAGCGGATCTTTCATTTTCAGCAGCACGTGCTCGACCGGACCGACGCGAGCTGCGGGCCCTGCCCGAGTGAACCGCTGCCGCAGGCCGGCTGCGGGGGAGGCTGTCATGTTTCAGAGTGACACGCACCTGCCCCACGTGCTGCCGCCGGAGGCCTATCACGACCCGGCGCAATACGCCGCCGAGATCGACCGGCTGCTCTGGCCGGCCTGGCACTGCGTCGGCACGATCGCCGGCTTTCCGCCGGCCGAGTCACCCCGCCGGCTGACCCTGCTCGGCGTGCCGCTG
>CALGAS010000197.1 GCA_937959175.1 uncultured bacterium
TCAGCAAGTGAGATTCGAACGCTGGCATCGACTGAGAACCCGCTGTGCTGCCAGGCGAGCATGTCGGACGCAGCCTCCCGGCTCAGAAAAGATCCGCGCGTCGGGGGGCATGAGGGCATCGAGCCGCGGGTCGAGCCGTTCGATGCTGGCGAAGGTTGGGAGCATAGCCGCGCCTTGGTCAGCCGCATCGAGCCACGCACCACAGCAGGCCAGGCAGACCAAAGCGATCGCACGCTCCAAGCCGAACCGTTGAACCACTCGCATGATTGGGCTCCTCAGGACGGGAAGAGAATACCCGATGGATGCTGCGTCGCCTACGTGAGGCGACCCTGCAGACGACAGAACGAGACCGACCGAACGTTGACGTGCTGAAGCCTGTCCTACTTGGTTACGTGTTGCTTCCGCCACCGGCTCGGCGGCAGCCCATACCGCCGCGTGAAGGCCACCGTCATGTACTCCGGATGCGGAAACCAGATCGCTCGGCGATCGTGGCCAACGGCAGATCAGTCTCCCGGAGCAGCTGCTCGACGCGACGAAACTGCACGCGGGCGATCTCTTCGTGGGGCGTGTGGCCGATCCGCTGCACGAAGCGATGTTCCAAAACCCGGCGGGATGTCTTCAGGCACGCCACGACGTCGGCCACCTTGAGGCCCCGACAGGCATGGTAGCGAATCACGCGCACCGCGGCGACGACGAGATCATTGACGTCCTCCCCGTTTCTTGATCCATCCGGGATATTAGTGTTTTTGACCTTGGCATCACCAGAAAGGGTGGGTTTTTTGGATGGCAAAGAAGAACTTTTCGGAAGAGCAGATCGCGTTCGCTTTGAGGCAGGCCGAGTCCAGCACTTCGGTGGCTGAGGTCATCCGGAAGCTCGGCATCAGCGAGCAGACTTTTTACCGATGGAAGAAGCGGTTTGCTGGGCTTGGCGTTGCCGAGTTGCGACGGCTTCGGACCTTGGAGGAGGAGAACAAGAAGCTGAAGCAGTTGGTTGCGGACCTGAGCCTCGACAAAAAGATGTTGCAGGACGTGCTCTCAAAAAAACTTTGAGGCCCGCAGTGAAGCGTGTTCTGGTGCAGGAAGTACAGGTAGCGTATCGCGTTGCTGAGCGTTGGGCGTGCCGCGTTTTGCGGTTTTCCCGAGCAACCTGCCGTTATCGGAGCAAGCGTGATCCGCGGGCCGAACTTCGCGTTCGACTTCGAGACTTGGCGACGAGCAGAGTGCACTATGGTTATCAAAGGCTCTGGGTGCTCCTGCGGCGTGAAGGATGGATGGTAAACAAGAAGCTTGTCTACAGGCTGTACTGCGAAGAAGGTCTGGGAATCCGGCGGTGAAAGCCACGTCGGCGCAAGAGCGTTCAGGTCCGGGAGGCTCGGCCGCCAACCGGACAGCCAAATGAGAGCTGGAGTATGGACTTCATGGCGGATCAGCTGGTCGGCGGGCAGCGGTTTCGGCTGCTGACGTTAGTCGATAACCATAGCCGTGAGAGCCTGGCCATTGAGGTCGGCCAGCGGCTGACTGGAGACGATGTCGTGCGGGTCTTGGAGCATGTGACTGCCGAGCGTGGCACACCGCAAAGTATTAAAGTCGACAACGGCCCGGAGTTCGTCTCCAAGAGCTTGGATATGTGGGCATACTTCAACGGTGTGAAGCTCGACTTCAGTCGACCAGGAAAGCCCACGGATAATGCATTGATCGAATCATTCAACGGCAGGCTTCGCGACGAGTGCTTGAACCAGCACTGGTTCTTGTCGCTTGATGAAGCTCGCGCCGTGACAGAAGCATGGAGGGAGGACTACAATCGAGTTCGTCCGCATGGTGCTCTGGGCAACCGGACGCCGTCGGAGTTCGCGCGGCCGTTATCTGGGCATGCCCAGATAACGGCCCTGCATGGCTAACAACCCGGCTGGTATCAAGTTGGGAGCGGCGTCGGCCCACCTCATGACTCACTTCAAGGAATCGAGATTTCAATCGGATCAGTCTGGGACCCAACCTCAATTTCCAGTCCGCTCGTTTGCGGATCTGCGTACTTGCCCGGCACGAGATTCTCGTAATCCCCATCGGCGAAAGAAACCGATGCCACAGTTTCTTCATCGCCCCTTTGCTCTTCGGCAGAAGCTTTTTCAAGTCGTTTGTCCGCAGTTGACCGGAGCACCTGTTTGACTACGGCCACGCGATAGCGGCCGGGAATCACGCCATCCGTCGCGCCAAAGGTTCCCAGCGAAAACCCTCCGTCATCCGCTGTCACAGCAAAAGACGGGCGGCCCCCATTCACTGGCACAAGCGTCACACTCGCTCCGTCCAGTGGCTTCCCGCCAAGGGTCACACGACCAATGGCATCAACGCGGGCGGGCCGACTATAGCCACAACCGCAGACCAATGAGTTCCAGACAAGATACATGACAACGATCACTGCCCGGTGGTGCATGACAGTTTATCCTCAAAAGCTCGGAATGGGCCTGACCCCCTCCCCAAATCCTGATCCAGTTCTTGTGAGAGAATCCTCGTGCCCCGATAGGGGCTTGAAAGGGTTCTCAGATGAAGAAGCGACGCAGTACAGAGCAGATCGTGGGCCTGCTTCGACAGGCTGATGTGGATCTTGGGAAGGGCATGAACGTGCCGGACGTCTGCCGACGGCCGGGTGTTAGCCAGCAGACGTACTACCGCTGGCGGACGAAGTTCGGGGGCATGGATCCGAAGATGGCCAAGCAGCTTCAGGAGCTCCAGAAGGAGAACTCGAGGCTGAAGAAGTTGGTGGCAGACCAGGCCCTGGACATGCTGATCCTCAAGGAGGCAGCCCGCCCACACGCTTGCGTGCCGGAGGTCAACTGACTTGCCCCGAGCGTCGCCGCCGGACGGTGGAATCCGTCCGGCGGGCCTTGGGGCAGGAGAAGGCCTCGGAAAGAAGGGTCTGTCGTGTGCTCGGCCAGAACCGGGGCACGCAGCGTCACCGTCCCAGGAAGGTGGACGGCGACCGCGAGCTGCTCGGGGTGATGCGGAAGATCGTGGAGAAGTTCCCGAGGCATGGGAGCGATCGCACGCATCGCGTATTGACCGGCCCGGAAGCGTTCGGGGGCTGGAAGGTGAACATCAAGCGGGTGCATCGGATCTGGAAGGAGGAGCACATGCAGGTGCCGCAGAAGCAGCGGAAACGCCGGAGATTGCCGGGATCGAGTGCCAATGGGTGCGTCCGTCACCGGGCGACCCATCGGAACCATGTGTGGAGCTACGACTTCCTCACGGAGCGAACGGAAGATGGCAGGCAGCTGCGGATCCTGGTGGTGATCGATGAGTTCACGAGGGAGTGCTTGGCGATCGAGGTGGTTAGATCGTTCACCGCCCGGGACGTGATCATGACACGAAGGAGCTGTTCGCCGTACGGGGTGCGCCCGAGCATCTGCGGAGCGATAACGGTCCGGAGTTCGTGGCGAAGGAGATCCAGGAATGGCTGGCGAGGGCGTGTGTCCGCACGCTCTACATCCAGAAGGCGAGCCCGTGGGAGAACGGCTACGTGGAGAGCTTCAACGGCAGGCTTCGGGACGAGTTGCTCGACCGTGAGTTGTTCCTGAGCCTGCCTGAAGCTCGGGTCGTTCTCGACCAGTGGCGGATGGACTACAACCACAGGCGGCCACATGGCGGCCTGAAGTGGCTGACCCCGGCGGCATTCGTTGCCGGGCTGGACGATACGGCCTCCGGGGCGGTCCCGGCGGCGTCGCGTGGTGTGTCTCCGGTCGGGGCTACACCCCTCCCTCCGACACACCACGCGGACTGTTCCCCAACTCTCTCATAAGCACTGGTACAAAAACTGGGGAGGGGTCACCTGCTGGGCGATCGGCACCGTCCGCGCGGCTTCGGCGGAATCCGAGCGGGTCGTGCTGGTCTGAGGGGGACCGAGAAGGGGAGGTGGCCCGGGGAACGGGGACAGGCACAGGGGAACGGGGACAGGCACCTCGCTTTGCTCGGAGCCAGTCCCCTTATCGGAGCCAGTCCCCATAGAAGCCCCCCGGCGCGAGCCGGGGGGACGGCGGGCCGTTGGGCGAGACCAGCCCCTGGAAACCGAGCCACTTATGCACCACCCAAACGCCCAATCCGCGTTCACTACCACCAAACCACGGAACTTCCGCCGGCGTGACGCCGCACCGTTCGCCGTGGCGCCCGGTCGTCAACGGCCGGCGGCAGCCGGCGCGGCGGCGGCCCGAATCTCCGGAGGCGGGCAGCAGGAAGGCCCAGCCTCCTCGAGGGCCGCCAAGACCTGGCCCTCGGTGAGCAGATCGCGGAGCACAATCGGCTCCGGCGGCGTCTCGCCCGGCTTGGCTGCGGGGTAGATCGCCAAGACGGGAATCGAACGACTGCCGAGCCCTTCGAGGACCTGTTTGATCTCGTCGGAGCCATCGGTCCAGTCGGCAAGCATCGGCACGACGCGATTCTTCTGAAGCTTCGCCTTGACCCGGTCGGTCTCGATCGCGAACTGAAGATTCGCCTTGCAGGTGAGGCACCAGTCGGCCGAGAAGTCGACCATCACGGTCGACCCGCTGCGGCGAAGATCCGCGAGCCGAGCCGGCGAGAAGGGTTTCTCCCACTTGATCAAGGAATCGTGGGGGCCAAGCCAGAGAAAGCCCGCGGCCGCCACGGCGGTGCCGACGGCCGCGGCCTGCAGCCAGCGGCCGAAGCCGGCGGTGCCGGTCGTCTCCTGGGCTCGGCCGACCCACCAGCAGGCCAGCCAGATGCCGATCAGCATCACGAACGTCGGCACGAACCAATCTGGCTGCTGCCGCAGCAAGTAAAAGAGGTAGGCAACCGTGCCGAGCATCACGAAGCCGAGCACCTCTTTGAAGGTCGCCATCCAGGCGCCGGGCTTCGGCATGAACTTGACCAGCCCGGGAAAGAGGCCGACCAGGATGTAGGGAAGCGACATCCCCAGGGCGATCGAACCGAAGACGGCGTAGGTGACGGCGGTCGGCTGGGTCAGGGTGTACCCGAAGACCGGGCCGAGGAAGGGCCCGCTGCAGGGAGTGGCCAGGACCGTCGAGAGCACGCCCTTGAGGAATGAGCCGAGCGGCCCCTCCTGCGACTGCACATGCCCGGCCTTCTCGCCGATGAAACCCGGAATCGGCAGCTCCCAGACGCCCAGGAACGAGAGCGCAAAGGCGAACACGACGCCCAGCATCCCGATCTTGAAGGGCACCGAGCCAAACTGCTGCCCCCAGCCGAGGTTGGTGTTGGAGAGGCCGAGATTCGCTCCAACGCTGGCCGTCGCCAACACAAAGAACACCGCGAACAGCCCGGCGCAGAACCAGAGGTTCATCAGGAAGACTTCCCGCCGCTCCCGGCCCGATTGCTGGGCGAACGACATCAGCTTCAGGCCCAGCACCGGCAGGACGCAGGGCATCAGATTGAGGATCAATCCGCCGGCAAGGCCCATCAGGAGGGCCAGCGGCAGCGAGAGCTGGGCCGACTCCGGGACGGAGGCGATGCCGCTTTCGTCGCCGACTGAATCGGTGCCCGCGGTCGCCGGCTCCGTCGCCTGTTCGCCGGCCGCACGCTTGGCCGCATCAAAGGCCCTCGGCGCCGCGGCGACCTCGCGGTAGGCGGCCGGCTCGACGAGCACCTCGCCGGCAGTCTCGTCGGCGGGCGGATCGACCATGATGCGAAGCCCGGTCGGCTGATCGCAGGCGGTCTCCGCGCAGGTCTGGAGGCCGACGAGCAGTTCCAGCGGGTCGCCAGCCTCGAGCATCAGCCGCAGCGTGACCGGCCCCTCGACGCCGCCGCTGGCGGCCAGTTCCGGCGCGGCTACCGCGTCTACCTCGGCCGTGAGCAGCCGATCGCCGGCATCGCCAGCCGAGAGAATCGTCGGCTTGCCCTCGCCGATCTCCGCGTCATCCCCGTCGGCCGGCCGGTAGAGGTGCCAACCCGGCTCGGGCTCGAGTCGCAGGGTAAGCGGCCTGACCTGCCGCCCCTCGCGAACCTCGAGCGAGCCGAGGGTCGCCTCCAGGCGGGCGTGGGTGCGGTCGATGGGATGGTCGAGTGCTGCAAGCTTGGCGGCGGGCTTGCTGCCTTCCGCGGCTGCGGCTGCCACCACGGCCTTCGCCGTGAACGCGATCGTCTCCGGAGGCAGGCACGACGTGTCTTCGCAGAGCTGCACTCGCACGGTTCCGCGGACCTCTCCCGCGCCGGGCTTGAGCGGAGCCCGCCAGGTGACCTCGCCGGCATGCTCCTCGATCGGGATGCCCTTCCAGGCCGGAATCTCCGTTACGTTGCGGACGGTCGGCGGAGCGTCGGGCTCGAAGTCGCCCGCGAGTCGCCGCGGAGAATCGGCAGCGACGGTGATGACCGTCCGCAGGGGGCCGCCTGCCGGCTGCGAGAGCGAGTAGAGATGCCAGCCGTCCTCAAGCGTCGCCGTCACCGCGACGACGTCGGGCCCGCCATCCTGTCCCGGCTCGATGGCGGCCGAGACCTCGATCGGTTCCCCAAGTGCGCCCGCGAGTCCGGCGAGCGGGTCGAACTGGGCGGCCGGCACGACCGGGGCGATGGCCGGAAGCGAGGCCCCGAACATCGCCACGACGGCGAGTGCCCGAAGACGGGCGAGCAGTAATCGGTTCATTGCGATCCGTCAGTAAGGGGTGACGCCGCCGCCTGACTGCGGCACGCAGTTCCCCATCCATGGGGTATTGTCGACACCCGCAGTTTACAAACTGCAATTTTTGAGGGTCAAACCCGGGTTCTCAAGGGTTTCCGCCATCGCTTCAAAAGCTCCGGGAAGCAGTCTCAAGAGCCTGTCGACCCGAGCCAGAACTGCAGTCGGCCCCGGAAACTGCCGCCCCTCGCCAACGATCCATCGAAACCAGTTGTCGAGGCCGAAAACGACCCCGCTGGCCGCGAGAAAGCGAACCTGGGCCAACGAGCTCGGCTCCGACAAGTTTTCGTCGGCAGCAGCCAGGGCAGTCCGCCAGCGGGCGGCGGTTTCCATCGCTGGCGGCAGCCAACTGCCCAGCAGCCGGGCGAAGTCAGTCGCCGGCGTGTCGCGATCGGCGGCATGAAAATCAAGAACGCCCGCGACGCGGGTTTTCCCCGGCAGAGCGAAGAGCACGTGGTCGCTCCAGATGTCGCGGAGCACCGCCTGGCGAGGCAGGGGGCGGGGCGTGGCGGTGGCCAGGGCCGCCAGAAGCCGACGACCTCCAGTGGCTTCGACCGCGGCGGTAGCCGCGGGAACCCGGCTGGCCACCTCACCTGCCAAGGATGTTTCAGCGGCTTGCAGAGACGGCAGCCGAGACCAGGGCTCCTCGAGCATCCGGCGTGCCTGGGCGATGCGACGCACGATCCCAGCGGAAGGGCCCCGATCGGGCAGGCAGGCGGGGTAACGGGCAGCAGCCGCATGGAGCCGAGCGAGGGCGGCGACAGCGGCAGCCCGTTGCTCGTCGGCCGGATCGGCAACCGGGGAGCCGGCGAGAAAGGGCAGGAGTTCCCAGAGCCGGCCCTCGCCATCGGAGGCGATCGTTTCGCCGGAGGCTATGGCGAGCGGCGGGGCGACCGTTTCGATGCCCGCGGTCGCCAGGTGGTGCATCAGGCCGTGCACCCAGCGGGCCCGGGGCCAGGAGGTCTGTGGCGGGAATGCTTTGAGGATGTGGCGCCCCCGGCGGCTTTCAACGATGAACACCGGCGACCCGCTGAAGCCCGAACCGGCGACCGGCTGCAGGTGAATCGCCTCCCCGGGTAGCCAGCGGCGGCAGATAGCGGCGAGGCCGGCATGATCAACGTTTGACGGGGCGGCCATGAGCGGGAGAACGCAGAGGGGCGGGTGCCAAGATCATACGCGGGAGGGTCCAACAGCCGGCCGTCCGGCGGGCGAAAGGGCGCTTGAAGTTCCAAGGGGTTTTTGTTTGTGATCGCGTTTTGGGCGTCGTGGTTGTGAGCGGTTGCTCGGTCTTCCGGAGACCGGGATCGCCCAACGGCCCGCCGTCCCCCCGGCTCGCGCCGGGGGGCTTCTATGCGTCAACACACGCGCATGGGATACGGGTTCGTGAGGGGTTGGCTCGTGCCAATCGAGCCGGCGTTGGGAAACCGAGCGCAGCCCGGAAGGCGAAGCTCG
>CALGAS010000198.1 GCA_937959175.1 uncultured bacterium
GGTCAATCCGGTGGTCATCCCTCGCAATCACCGCGTCGAGGGCCTCTTCGACGCGGTGATTGCGAGGGATGACCACCGGATTGACCCGCCGCATCCCAGCGGCAGCGGCAGCCGGGCCAGCGGGCTGCCGGGCAAGCCGCTCCCGCCAGGCCGGCAGCCATTCCGCCAGCGGACCGGTGGCAAAGGGATCGGCCTCATCCGCCGACGCCCCGTCGGCAGGGCCGGCTGGCTTCTCGCCGGAAGCCCGCGGCTTGGCCGCGGCCGCTTCGGCAAGCGTCGTCAGGGCGGCAAACGTCCGCGTGAAGTCGGCCCTGGCCGTCCGCATCGCGGCCAGCAGGCCGGCGAAGAGCTCCGCGTCGCCTGGCTCCTCGCCGACGAGGCCGAGCTTCGCCCGGCCGCCGGCGAGCAGCTCCCGCTCGAATCGTTCGGGAAACGTCCCCAGCACCTCCCGGACCTTGTCGAGCACCGCCTCGCCCTCACCCGGCACGAGCGGCAGCAGGCTCTCGGCGAGACGGGCCAGGTTCCAGTGGGCGATGCCCGGCTGGTTGGCGTAGGCGTAGCGGCCCTGCTGGTCGATCGAACTGAAGACGGTGGCGGGGTCGTAGGCGTCGAGAAAGGCGCAGGGGCCGTAGTCGATCGTCTCGCCGGAGATCGCCATGTTGTCGGTATTCATCACGCCGTGGACGAAGCCGACGAGCATCCAGCGGGCCACCAGCGCCGCCTGCCGGGCCACGACCGCCTCGAAGAAGGCCAGGGCCGGATCGGCCAGGTCGGCGAGATCAGGATCGTGCCGGGCGATCGCGTGCTCGAGAAGGGCTCGCAAGACGCCCTCATCGCCGAGGCCGCGGGCGTATTGGAAGGTGCCCACCCGGATGTGACTCGTGGCGACCCGGGTGAGCACAGCGCCTGGCAGCGGCGTCGTTCGCATCACCACCTCGCCGGTCAGGGCGACGGCCAGGCTGCGGGTCGTCGGAACGCCCAGAGCATGCATCGCCTCGCTGATGATGTGCTCGCGGAGCATCGGCCCGAGGGCGGCCCGGCCGTCGCCGCCGCGGGAATAGCGGGTCCGGCCGGCCCCCTTGAGCTGGACGTCGCAGCGGCCGCCCGCGGGAGCGAGCTGCTCCCCGAGGAGGATGGCCCGGCCGTCTCCGAGGGTGGTGAAGTGGCCGAACTGGTGGCCGGCGTAGGCCTGGGCGAGCGGCTCGGCTCCGGGGGGCAGTTCGTTGCCCGCGAAGATCGCCGGCGACTCCGTGAGGAGATCCGAATCGAGGCCAAGATCCACCGCCAGGTGCCGGTTCCAGATCACCAGCCGCGGGGCCCGCACCGTTGCCGGCGCCGCCGCCGCAAACAGCGGCTCGGGCAGCCGTGCGTAGGAGTTGTCAAATCGCCAGCCGGCATCGGGGTTTGTTTCAGGCATGCCAGCTCTGCCGCGTCGAGGAGGGTTCTGGGGCGAATCGATGGCCTCGGCTGCTGCTCCAATCTACCCGGGATCGGCCGACAGGTCCGGGGGGGTCGAGGCCACGCGCCTTCTCGACCGTAACAAAGCGGATCCATCCAAATACCCTTCGAACGATATAATCGAAGGGTGATTCGGAACCAAGCGATGTTCGAGCGAACTGTGGAGCAGGAGCGTCGGGACGCGCTTGCGCGGATGACCGCAGCTGACTCGATCGCCATCGGCGAGGCGCTGCTGACCTCTGATCTGATGCGGCTGGCGGTCTTTCCTGACGACGACCACCCCCGCAGCCTCGCACGCTCGCTCGGGATCGAATCCAGCGTGGCGAAGAAGCAGGCCGCGTGTGACCATGGCCGGGAATGAGTTCGACGACTTCTGCCGCTTCGCTTTCACGTTTCTCGAAAATCGCGGAACGCCCTATCTCGTCATCGGCGGACTTGCCGTCGTGGCCGTCGGCGAACCCCGGACGACGGCCGACGCCGACGCGATCGTATTCGTGTCGACGGCCGAGGCCAAGGAGCTGATCCTGGATGCAGCCGATACGGGCTTCGATCTCCAGGTAGAGATCGAACTGGCGCGGCTGGCGGCCACGGGCACCATGCGGTTGCGCCGGGGGCGGTTCCAGATCGACCTGATCACGGCCTCGCTCCCCTTCGAGGAGACGGCCCTTGCCCGCGCGACCAGATACGAACTCTTCGGCATGCCGCTGCCGTTTCCGAGTCCGGAGGACCTGATCCTGCTCAAGGTCCTCGCGGGCCGCGACAAAGACATGCTCGATGCGGCGGGCGTGGCACGTCGTCACGGTGACCGGCTGGACGTGGCGTATCTGCACCGAACGTTGCGGCCGATCTGCGAGCTCGCCGAGGACATGGGCCCGTGGATTCGCCTCGAGCGAATCCTGGAGTGATCCAGGGATAGTCCGGCCAATGGCACTTCCGCAGGCATCGCCCGACTGATGACGCCTCGTGAACCTGTCTCCTGTCTCCCAGCCCTGCCCGGAACCAGGAAGCGGTTCCCGGCCCGCCCGCCGCCGCCGGGCGAAACTGCCAAGCCCAGCCCCGGGCGGCAGCGGCAGAGCGAGCAGCAGCAAGGCGACAACGCGGAATATGGCTTTCCTTTCGACGAGGCCGTTCTCAACAACGATCGGACTCTCCGAAACGACACGCCTCAGCCTGACTCGCCCCAGAGGCTCGGCGGATACTCGCCGGCCGCAACGAGTTCCGCGAGGCTCTTCTGCACGGCGGCCTTGTCGTCGCTGTAGGTCGCCCCGAACCAGGTCGAGGTGGTAGGCAGCACCTCGCAGGTCGCCTGGCCGGCATGGACCAGCGCCCCCAGCGACATCGGGATGTAGCACTCGCTCTTCGGCTCGCTGCCGTGCGCGGTGAGAAAGGCCCGGAAGTCGTCCTCGAGCTGCGGGAAGATCCGTGGCGTGAAACCCCACATGTTCATCGAGACCGGCTCGCTGCCGGTCAGCTCCACGGGGCCATCCCGGCCGGTCCCGCTGAGGCCACCGGCCGCGGTCCGGCCGACGCCGGTGAGTTCCTGGATGTCGGCGAGGAAGCCACGGTCGTCGGTGCGGCAGACGCCCCGGGCCACCGTGCCATGCTCGGAGAGGGTGCCGGCCAGGGTGAAGCCGACCATGCAGTAGGCGGTCGAGTCGTTGGCCAGCTCCGCCAGCCGCCGCCCGAGCACGGCGAAGGAATCGCGGCCGTAGAAGTCGTCGGCGTTGATCATCGCGAACGGCTCGCCAACCACGTCCCGGCTGCAGAGGATCGCGTGGGTCGTGCCCCAGGGCTTCTCGCGGCCGGGCGGGACCGTGAAACCCTCGGGCAGCTGGTCGAGCGTCTGAAAGGCGAGGGCCGTCTCGATGCGGTCGGCGAAACGCGACAGCACCCGCTCGCGGAAGGCCTCTTCGAAATCGGGCCGGATCACGAACACCGCCCGGCCGAAGCCGGCGCGGAGGGCGTCGAAGACGGAGTAGTCGAGGAGGGTCTCGCCGGCCGGGCCCATCGGATCGATCTGCTTGAGACCGCCGTAGCGGCTGCCCATGCCGGCGGCAAGCACGAGAAGTGTTGGTTTCATGCCGCCAAGGATAACAGACTCGGCCGCTGCCGGGCGGAGCCAAACACGGCGTAGAGCGAATCGCTCAGCGGCGAGCGGTCGGCCAGGCTCATGCGGATCAGCCGTAGGCCCGCCCGCTCGGCGGTGGCCACGAGGGTCGCCGGCGTGAAATAGTTGACGTGATCGGGCCAGCGGTAGCCGCACCAGCGGCGGCCCCGCAGCCGGCGGGCCAGGCAGGCGTAGTTGG
>CALGAS010000199.1 GCA_937959175.1 uncultured bacterium
GGGAAACCTCGCTTCGCCATCCTGGCTGCGCTCGGTTTCCCAACGCCGGCTCGACGGGCACGGGCCCACCCCTCGCGAACCCATACTCTGTGCGCGTGCCTTCACGCGGAGCCGCCTGCGGAACAGGCTGCGCGGCTCGGTTGCCTGCCGCTGGCGGGCGACGTAGGCTCGCCCACCGGCAGCGGAGGCGGGTTCCTGTCTCCCCCCTTCTCGTCCGGAGCAACCCGATGCATCCCTTCCACCCCACGCCGCTCGTCTCCCGGGCGGCGGTCGCCCTGGCTGCCGTGACGGGTGTCGCCCTGGCCGATCAGTCCGCTGCGACGGAGGCTCCGGCCGGCTGGCGAACCCTCTTCAACGGCAGCGATCTGGCAGGCTGGGACGGCGATCCGCGGCTCTGGAGCGTCCGCGACGGGGTGATCCACGGCGAGACCACGCCCGAGCAATCGACCGACGGCAACACCTTCCTGATCGCCGAGGACCTGCTGCTTCGGGACTTCGAGCTCGAGCTCGCCTTCCGCTGCGGCAGCGAGAACAACTCCGGGATCCAGTACCGCTCCGAGCACGTGACCGAGACCACCCGGGGCAAGCCCCGCAACCCGTGGGTCGTCAAGGGATACCAGCACGAGATCCGCAACTCCGACACGTTGCCCGACGTGGCCGGCTTCATCTACGACGAGCGGGGCAAACGGCGGCGGATCTGCCTCGTCGGCGAGCAGGCGGAGTGGACCGCCGAGGGCAAGCGGGTGACCGGTCAGCTGATCGACGCAGCCGGCTTCAAGGAGCTCTTTCGGGTCGACGACTGGAACGACGTCAGGATCGTGGCCGAGGGCAACCGCCTCCGGCACTATCTCAACGGCAGCCTGATCCTCGACTTCATCGACGATGACGCCCACGTCCGCCGCGAGGGGATTCTCGCCCTCCAGCTCCACGCGGGCGTCCCGATGTGGGTCGAGTACCGCGACATCCGCATCCGGGAACTCTCGGACGCGGAGTAACCACCCCGCGATCCGATGCTTCGTGCGCGGCCGCAATAAAAGCCCCCCGGCGCGAGCCGGGGGGACGGCGGGCCGTTGGGCGGTCCCGCTCCCGATTTCCGCCAACCGTTCACCACCAACCCGCCCAATCCGCGATCACCGCCAAATCACCTTTGAAACTTCATTCCGGCGGACTGTCGGGCCTTTCCCGCAATGCCCAGGTTGCAAACCCGGGCCCACGGTGCGCCAACCGGCGTTCCGCGAGCACAATCCGGAGATGGCGCGGGGCAGATTGTTGCAAACCCGGGCCCACGGTGTTGCAAGCAGCGTTCCGAGAGCACAATTCGGAGATCGCACGGGGCAGATTGCTGCAAACCCGGGCCCACGGTGCGCCAACCGGCGTTCCCGCCCGCTCCGGTCGCCTTGACCGGCCCGGCGGGTTTCCGCTATCCGTCTCCACCCGCCGGGCCCTGTTTCCTCGTCTCGAGATGGTCGTCGTGAGTACCACAGCTTCCCGACCGCCGCGTCAGCGGGTGCCGCTCCTGCGGCGGTTCAATCGAGCGCTGGCCCGGGGCGTGCGGGCGGTGGCGGAGAGCTCCTGGGTCAAGTTCCTGACCGGCACCGTGCTGCTGACGAGCAGCCTCGACGAGGCGATCGACACGCTCGTGGCGGATCTCTCCAGCCTCGAGCTCGGCGCCCACCACGGCGTGATGCTGCTCGGCTTCGTGAACATCCTCTCCTCGCTGCCCGACCTCCTCGATGGACTTGTCGGGACGCTGGCGGTCGATGACGAGCAGGGTGCCGCCGCGGGGAGCGACGCGGCCGACGCAGGTGACGCGGGTGACACGGGTAGCGCGACCGACGCGGGCGAGGACGAAGCGGTCGCTCCGCGGCTGGCCGCCTGAGCCGCCGGCATGGCGGCGGCGGGCGAGGCCCCGCATGCTCGGAGCTCAGAAGAACGCCGCCGCCCGGCCCCACCAGATCCCGTAGGTGTCGGCGAACTGGCCGTCGCCGACGTCGACCGCCCGGTCGGTCCAGACGTTGACGTAATCGAAGCTCAGCCGCACGTAGCGGTTGGGCCACCAGTTGATCCCGGTCATCAGCTGCTGGAGGCGGGTGGCGTCCTGCCCCGGCTTGGCAAAGCCGGGGGTCAGCGACTGATTGCCGAGCTCGAACTGGGCGAACTGATTGACCAACTCGATCGCCCCGTAGTCGTTGAGCGGCTCGATCGTCGTGTAGCCGAGCAGGCCGTCGCCGGTGTACCGCTCGCCGGTCACGAAGTAGGAGGTGTTGACGTGGTAGGCATTGATCTCTTCGGTGATCTGGGTCGGGCCGTTGGTGAGGGCCCGGGTCCAGCGGGCGTATTCGGCCAAGAAACTGAACCGGCCGAACCAGAAGAGGTGAGGGGCGATCTTGAAGCGGTTGCCGTCGGCCGCCACGTCGTCCTCGTAGGTGAAGAAGGGGACGCCGCTGGAGTTGACGAAGTTCTGGTTGAAGGTCGGCTCGCCGTTGCCGAAGGGGAAGTCGAAGTTGGAGCCGTCGGAGAGGATGTAGTCTTGGACGCCGTTCTGAAAGCTGAAGCCGACCCCGAAGCTGTCCCAGCTCGCCACGCCGTTGGGCTTGAAGGGGGTCCAGGTGACCGAGCCGATTGTGTCGACGTGGGAATCGACGTCGAAGTAGGCCCCGTCGGCCCCGTCGATCACGCCGACCTGATACTGGACGACGTCGTCGAACAGCTTGCCCCAGAGCATCCCGCCGGTCTGACGCTTGCCGGCGATCTGATAGAGCGGCGAGTTGGTGATCACCGGCTCCCAGGCGGGAGAGAAGGCCCAGTATTCGTAGAGGAAGGGGCTCAGGAAGTGGCCCACCCGGATGTGGAGCTCGTCGGCAAACTTGTAGCCGAGGTAGACGTCGAGAATGTTGAAGCTGCCGAGCAGCTGCTGCACCGAGGCGAGGTACTCCCAGTCTTCCAGGAAGTTGCCCATGAAGTAGAGACGGTAGAAGGGGATGTTGAAGCCCTTCTCGAAGGTGTCGGGGTTTCGCAGCGAGTAGAAGGTGCCGTCGACCGTGATCTGATTCTGGATCTGGAAGGTGAACTCCTTGTCGCGGCTCTGGAGCTGGAGATAGCCGCCGCCGAAGTTGTAGTTGTAGGAGCCGAGCAGCTGGGAGCCGCGGGTGGCCGAGGGGAAGCCGGCCGGCGGCTGGCTGCTCTCGAGGGCGGCGAAGGGCACGGTCGGCACGTAGGCATCTTCCCGCTGCGGCATCTTGACCTGAGCGCTGACCTGTTCGACGGCCGACGTGTCGCCGGAGAGCCGGAGCTCGAGCCGCTCGACCTGGGTTCGCAGCGTCTCGACCTCGTCGCGGAGGAGGGCCGCCGCCGCCACCTCCTGCCGCAGCTGTTCGATCTCGTCGGCGGCCGCCTCGATTGGGGTCGGCTCGCCGCCGGCTGGCTCCGGGGGCTCGGGCTCGAGCTGGCTTGGCTCGACCGGGGCGAGCAGGCCCGGGTCGATCTCGGCAGCCGGACAGCCAACCGCCAGCAGCCAACCGGCGGCCGCGGCGAAGAGCAGAGGTCGGAGATGGCGAGTGATGAACGACATGCGCAGCCCGAGCGGCAGGGAGGAGCAAACCTCCCCCCTTTCCTGATCGGCTCTCTCGCCATGACCGGCACAGTTCCGCCGTCAGGGATTGCCCAAACTGCCCGGCTTGACGGCTGGGTTGGCTGGCGGCTCACCGCCAGGCGAACTCGGGCGGGACTTCGCAGCCGGTGACGATCGGGCGGACGACCTCGTGG
>CALGAS010000200.1 GCA_937959175.1 uncultured bacterium
TTCGTCAGCCTCGGCTGCCGGCTCTTCCGCGGCCGGCTGCTCGGCCATCGGCTCGTCTTCATCCCCAGGTTCATCCTCGTCGCCCGGCTCCTCGCCCCTCTCCCCCGCAGCCCCGCCGCCCTCCGGCTCCCCCCTCTCGGCGAGCGTCTGCCGCTCCCGCCAGGGCTTCTCGGCCTCATAGCTGGCGAGTTCCGCCTCGAGCTGCTCGGTTACTTCCTCCGCGTCGGCACCGGTTTCGACCGCCTGCTTGCTGTACCGCCGGGCCTGCTCGAAGTCGCCCATCTCGGCGTGGGCCGCCGCCAAGGTGCTGATGATGTGGGCCTCCTCCCAGGCAGTCAGGTCGCAGGCCTTCTCGGCCAGTTCGATCGCCCGCTTCCCATCCCGGATCTCATCGTCAGGCGAGGTCGCCAGCAGCCAGGCGAGGTTGTTCAATACGCCCGAGTCTTCAGGTTCAAGCTCGAGCGCCTCCTCCAGGTCGTCCCGGGCTGCCTCGTGGTCGCCGATCGAAATCGCCGCGTCGCTGCGGCCCCGCCGACAGACGAAGTTGTTGGCGTCGATCTCGAGGGCCCGCGTGAATCGGCGGATCGCCTCCCGGGGCTGGTCGGCGGCAAGGTAGAGCATGGCGAGCTGGCCAAGCACGGCCGTGTCGTTGGGATCCCGGGCCGCCAGCCGGCGGAAGTCGCGAATCGCCAAGTCATAGTCTTCCCGCTCCGCCGCGATCAGCCCGCGGAGCTCCAAGGCCGCCGGTGAATCGGGATCCCGGTCGAGCACGGTCTCGAGATCGGCAATCGCCGCCTCCGTCTCGCCGGCCTGCTGGTTGATCCGGGCCCGCAGCAAAAGCGCCGTCTGCTCCCGCGGGGCGATCTCGAGCACCCTGTCGATGTCGGCAAGCGCCTGCTCCCGCTCGCCCTCGATCGCCTCGATCCGGGCCCGCTGCAGGAAGAGGCCGGGAGCGTCGGGCTCCAGTTCAATCGCCCGGTCGAATGCTGCCCGGGCCTCCGCGAGCTTGTCGTCCATCAGGCAGGCCAGCCCGAGCGCTTCCTGGAGGCCAGCGTTGCGGGGCTCCTCGTCAGCCGCCACTGTCAGGTCTTTGCGGGCTCCCTCGAAGTTGTCTTCGGTCAGCCGGAACATCCCCCGGGCCTGCCGCACGTCAGCGTCGCGGGGGGCCAGTTCCACCGCCGCGTCGAGAAACGCCTCCTTTTCCCGCGGGTCGTCGGCGAGCTGAGCCAAGACGAGCGTCGCCTGGGCCCGCTGGAGCTTGTCATCGCCGAGGAGGCCGAGGGCCTTGGCGGCAGACGCCGCCGCCCGATCCTTGTCACCGCCGGGCAGTGCCTGGAGACGGGCGATCATCAGGTGGGCCGAGCCCATCTTCGGGTCCCGCTTCACCACCTCCTCGAGATCCCGCATCGCAAACAGCCGGATCCGGGCCCACTGCGGATCGGGACGGGGCGTTGCGAAGAGCGCCTCCACCAGCATCCCGGCTCGGTCGATCAGCGTGCCGGTGTAGAGATCCTCGGCAAACTTCCGCGACTCCTCATCGAGCCCGCGGTCGACAGCCCGCCTGCAGAGGGCGAGCACCCGGCCAAAATCATCGAGTTCGTCGACCGCCAATTTGGCGTCGATGGCCGCATTGAGGTCTTCCTGTCCCGGCGGGTCGGCGGCCGGCTCCTCGGCCGCCCGGGTCGGCAAGGCCGCGGCGGCCAGGAGAAGTCCCAGCATGAGGGTGGCCGTGGTCGGGCAGAGGCCATGCAGCCGGCGTGAGATAGACATCGTGGCAGACGCTCCCAAGGTTCGGGGGGCGGGGCAGCCACAGGCGAACGGAATCCGCCCGGACCACGCCCATGGCAATAGTATGCGGCAAGTCGTCCGCGGGCGGCTACAGGGGAGCCGGCAGGTCGCGGCGGGCGAAGATCACCGCCCCGGCCACGTAGGCGGCCAGGCCGACGCCGAGCAGGACCGCGTCGTATCGGGCGAGCAGCAGCCAGCTGTCGGCCTCGCCGCTGACCAGCCGCTGCGGCTCGTAGGCATTGAACAGCGACAGCCAGCCAAACCCGGCAAATCGATCGCTGAGCTTTCCGACCAGTTTGGCCAACAGCGAGATCACGTAGAAGCCGCACATGATCCCGATCGCCCGCGAGCGGTGGCTGCCCGCAGCCGAGCAGAGCGACGCGAGGCCCGCCATCGCGACCATCAGCCCAAACACGTTGCCCGCTGCCGGGATAAACCGATTGGGGTCGATCGTGCCCGCCCAGGGACCGAAGGCGACCGCCGTCCAGGCGCCCGCCAAGAGCACGCCGGTGAGGACCGCGGCACCGGCGATCGTGGCAGCCGCCTGCATCGCGTAGACCACGCCCCGTCGCACCGGGGCGGCCAGCACCATCTCCATCGTGCCCCGCTCCAGCGGACCGGCGACAGCGTCGCTGCCCCGGGTGATGCCCCAGACCGTCGCCCCCAAGACCACCACCGGATCGACGAAGGCCAACGCGACCCGGCCGGCCGGCGTCGCCACATCCGCCAGCGGCACGCCCGAGAGCTTCTGCCAGTCGTCGGGAATCAGGCCAAGGAGCAGCTGAAAGTCGCCCATCGGCACCTGCGACTGAAGCCAGATGAAGATCCAGGGAAAGACCAGCCAGAGGGCGGCCACCGCCAGCAGCAGCAGCCGCTGATCGCCCCATGCCTGCCGCCAGACCGCCCTATTGAGCATCGCTCGTTCACCCGCAGGCGGGCTCCTCAGGTTGCCGGTGTGTTCTGGCCCGACCCCGACCGATGAAGGCGGTCATAGACCGCCGCCAGCCCGATCGGCTCGATCTCGACTTCCGCCAGCGGCAGGGTCGCCAGCCAGCCCAACAGCGGCGCGAGCGACTCGGCCGCCTCGAGTACGACCCGCTGCTCCTCGCCGGCCGTGCCGCCGCCGGCCGTCGCGAGCCTGACATGCCCGCCGAGTTCGCCCGGCACTCCGGCGAAGGGAGCCGTCAGCCGAGCCCGGATCCGATGGCCCCGTCGCACCTCCGCCATCGTCTGCTCGTGCACCAGCCGGCCGGCCCGCATGATCGCCACCCGGCCGCAGGTCTCCTCGACCTCCGAGAGCACATGCGACGAGAAGATCACCGTCCGGCCGGCGGCGTTGGCCTCGCGGACGAGGTCGAGCACCTCGGCGCGAGCCGTTGGATCGAGGTTGGCCGTCGGCTCATCGAGAATCAGCAGTTGGGCCTCGGTGGCCAGGACGCTGGCGAGGGCCAGTTTCTGCCGCATGCCGGTGCTCATCCGGGCCACCTGCCGGGAGCGGTCAAGCCCGAGCCGGTCGGCCACGCTGGCCGCCGTATCCCGCCGGCAGGCGGGCCGCAGCCGGGCGAAGAAGTCGAGCACCTCGTTGCCCGTCATCCTTCGAAACAGCCGGGCCTCACCCGGCAGGTAGGCCACCGCCCCCCGCACCGCCAGCGACTCGTGCTCGCAGTCATGGCCGGCAACGCGGGCCGACCCGGCCGTCGGCCGCAGATAGCCGAGCAGCAGTCGGATCAGCGTCGTCTTGCCGGCACCGTTGGGGCCGAGCAGGCCGAAGACCTCGCCCGGCTGCACCTCGAGCGAGCAGCCGTCGAGGGCGGTGAAACTGCCGTAGCGTTTGGTGAGCCGGTCGGTCGCGACGAGCATGCCAAGGGCATCCGCGGGAACTAGCAGGGTGGCCGGTCAGCCGGTCCACTCTCGCCAGAAATGATAGCCGGCCAGCCCGAAGGCGATCGCCGAGACCAGCCGCCGGACCACCGCCTGGGGGAGGCGGCGGGCAAGCGGCGGCACCGCCAGCCCTCCGGCCACCGAGCCGATTGCCAGCACGGCGACATGCCACCAGGCGATCTCGAAGCCGCCGGCCGCGGCGCCGACGACGAGCATGCCGGTCGCCACGCCGTTGATGATCGCCGCCAGGAGCGTCTTGACGGCATTGAGGGCGTGCACGTCGCCAAGCCCGAGCACGCCCAGACTGGCAAGCATCAGGATCCCGATTCCGGCGCCAAAGTAGCCGCCGTAGATCCCAACCAGCAGCTGCAGGAGGATCGTCATGGCGACGCGGCCGGCGGAAGCGGGCCGGTCCGCCTGCGGGCTGCGGGCCGCGGTGAGGCGGGCCACCTGCGGCTGCACCGCAAACAGCACCGCCGCCAGCAGAATCAGCCAGGGCACCACCGCGTCGAACGACTCCTTCGGCAGCCACTGCAGCAGGATCACGCCCAGCACTCCACCGGCGACGCTCGGCACCACCAGCCACCGCGCCCAGCGGGGCTGCTCCCCGCGGGCTCCTCGATAGGCCCAGGCCGCAGCAGCCGCCCCGGGCCAGAGGCCGATCTTGCTGGTCACGTTGGCCGCCACGAGCCTGCCCGGACCGGGCGGCAGGATGGCCGAGAGCACCGCGAAGGTGAGGATCGTGCCCCCGCCGGCCACGGCATTGACGCCGCCGGCCACAATGCCCGACAGCAAGAGCAGGGCTGTCTCAGACGACTCGCTCATGGCCCCGCTGCCGCCGGATCGCCGCCGGCATCGCCTCCTGCGGCATCGTCCTGGTCGCCGACAGGCTCCACCTCTCGTGGTGGAGGCGGTGGCAGAATCGCCGGCGGCATCGGGGCGGGCGGGCATGCTT
>CALGAS010000201.1 GCA_937959175.1 uncultured bacterium
CCACCACGATTCCCGGCTCCCGGGCGGCAAGCGCTGCGGCCGCCTCGCTGTCGATCGCCCGGGTTCCGATTACCGCCATTCCGGTCACGCCCGCAATTCGGGCTCGCTCCAGCACCCCGGGCAGGTCGTCGCCGTACCGCATCGGGTCGAGGTGGCAATGGCTGTCGAAGTAGGTCATGGTCCCTCTCGTGCCCCACCGTGCATGGTGACGGTGCCGCCCCGGCACGACCCGTCTCCGTTTCCGTCAGGTCGCGGCCGGCTTCGCCGACAGCCCGGCCTGGACCTTGGCGGTGATCGTCTTGAGAGCCTCGACATGGCGACGGGTGCTCGTGAGAGCCTCGGCTGCCAGACCCGCGGCTGCCGCATCGTCGGATGCGGCGGCGAGCTGCTCGAGTTCCGGCAGCTGCCGCTCGAGCCCGGCCACCACCCGGGGAACCACGTGGCGGAGATCGACGTCGTGCCAGCCCGAGAACGAGATCGGATAGGCGTTCTTCGGCACGGCCACCTCCCGCTCCTCGAGAATGCGGACCGCCCGATCCATGATGCCTCGCTGATCGCCGACCAGTTCAGCCAGCGCCAGGCGGATTTCCTCAGGCCCTGGGTAACTCCAGATGCCCGACTCGGCGACATACATCGCCAGCGACGGCTGAAGGACTTTGAGGAGACGAACGAGCGGGGACGAGACAGGCATGCGTGGGAGAATCCGTCAGGAAGCAAACGACCCGGCGAGTTGGGCAAACCCGTAGAGGCCGCTCCAGAGAATCCCGAACAGGACCACCGGCACCGCCAAGGCGGCGACCAGCCCCCCAGCGAGCGAGAAAGCCCCGGCCGGCTCGGCCACGCGATCCTCGGGCAGGGGATCGAACGTCATCACCTTCAGCACCCGCAGGTAATAGAAGAGGCTGATCACCGTGTTGATGCCGCCGACAATCAAGATCACCAGCATCAAGGGGCTCTCGGCGGTGCTGGCAATCGCCTTCACCAGCGACGAGAAGATCAGGAACTTCGCGACGAAGCCGGCTAGCGGCGGCAGACCGATCAAGCTGACGAGCACGATCGTCGTCGCCACAACGATACCCGGATTCGTCCGGACGAGCCCCGCGTAGGAGGCGATCTCCTCGCTCCGCAGCCGATTGCGAAGCACCGCCACGATCGCGAATGCGGCAAGGTTCATGAAGAGATAGGTGCCAAGATAGAAGGCGAGGGCCGCAACCGCCCGCTGGGCGCCGGCGGCGTCAACTCCCGCCAGCGCTCCCGCCGCGGCGACGCCCATCATCAGGTAGCCGGCATGGGCCACGGTCGAGTAGGCCAGCAGCCGCTTCATGTTGGTCTGCCCGTAGGCGGCCAGATTCCCAAGTGTGCAGGTGGCTACCGCCATCAAGCCGACCACATAGACCAGGAAGTGCCTCACGTCGGCCAGACCTGTTGCCACCACTCCGGCGGCTGCCCCGTCCGGAACCGTGCCAAGCCCGAACACGAGCCGCACGGCCAAGGCCACTGCAGCCGCCTTGCTGGCAACGGAGAGGAAGGCTCCGATTTCAGCGGCCGCGCCCTCGAAGACGTCGGGACACCAGAAATGGAAGGGGACGGCCGAGAGCTTGAAAGCCAGGCCGACGGCGAGCATCAGCCCACCGAGCGACAGGACCATGATCTCGCCGCCCGCCTTGCCCTCGCCGACGATTCGGCCCAGCTCCCCGGCCATGCTCGGCAGGTGGCAGGTTCCCAGCACGCCGGCCAGGAGACTGATCCCGTAGAGCATGATGCCCGCTGCCCCGGCCCCGTAGACGGCGTACTTCAGGGCCGCCTCGGAGGCGGCCTTCCGTCCCTTCAGGAAGCCGGCCAGGGCATATGACGGGACGCTCGCCATCTCGACCGCCATGAAGACCATCAGCAGATGGTTGGCCGAAGCCATCAGGCACATCCCCAGCGTGGCACCGAGCACGAGGACATAGAAGTCGGCCCCGTCCTCGCGGTCGGGAATCCCCGAGACCTTCGTGAACACGATGTAGAGAACGAGAAAGGCCGCCAGCAGCAGCCGGACATAAACCGTCAGCGAGTCGAAAACGAGCAAGCCGCCGAAGAGTTCTCGGGAAAACCCGCCAGCCTCCGGCACCGCCTGCTGGACGGTCTGCAGGTCGGCCCAGCCGTACCAGCTGGCGAAGCAGGCCCCGCCCAGGGCCACCAGCCCTGAGTCGAGCCAGCGAAGCACCGGCAGCATCCGGGCCAGCAGCACGAGCACCACGGAGACGGCGATCACGAGTTCGACGCGAAACAGCGGCAACGACACCCGCAGGGTGTCGTTGATCGTGCCGCTGACAAGGCTTCCCAGATCCATCGGCTCACTCCCCCGCCAGGGCCCGCGTCACGCCGGCCTCGACCGTCTCGATCGCCGGGCTGGCTGGAAAGTCAGGTCGCACCTCGCGGGTCCATTCCGCCAGCGTCTCCACCTGTCGATTCACCGACGGCGTCACATAGTTGAAGAGCAACTGCGGGGCGACGCCGAACAGGATCGCCAGGAACACCAGCGGCGTGGCGATTGCCAGTTCGCGACGGGTGATCGGCGTCAGGGCCTCGCCGTGCGGACCCTTGTATTCCGCGCCGAGATAGACCCGCTGGATCGCCCAGAGGATGTACCCGGCGGTCAGGATCACCGTGAAGGCGGAGATCGCCGCCAGGGTCCGGCTGTAGTTCCAGGCGGAGAGGGTCACGAGCACCTCGCCGATGAACCCGCAGAGGCCCGGCAGGCCGAGACCGGCAAAGAAGATCGCCACAGCCAACGCGGCGTAGACCGGCATCCGGTTGAAGATCCCGCCAAACTCGTTGAGGTTGCGGTGATGCACTCGGTCGTAGAGGACGCCCACCATGAAGAACATCCCGGCCGACGAAAAGCCGTGGGCCAGCATTTGGAACATCGCCCCGTTCACGCCCTGCCCCCAGGCATCCCAACGGAATTCGTTGCCCGCTACCGCGCTCCACACGCCCAGGCCGAGCATCACGTAGCCCATGTGGCTGACGGAGCTGTAGGCGACCATCCGCTTGAAGTCAGTCTGAGCCAGCGCCGCGAAGGCACCGTAGACCATCGACACCACGCCGAGCCCACAGACCAGCCAGGCCAGCGTCAGCCCGCCCCCCGGGCAGACGGGATAGCAGATCCGAATGATCCCGTAGCCGCCCAGCTTGAGGAGGACGCCGGCCAGGATCATTGAAATCGGCGTCGGCGCCTCGACGTGGGCGTCAGGCAGCCAGGTGTGCACCGGAACGACCGGCACCTTGATCACAAACCCGATCAAAAGCAGCAGAAAGGCGAGCACCTCCAGCGATACACCCCAGACCTGAGCCGCCGCGAACGGCGAGTTGGGAAGCTGCCCGAGTTCGGCCAGCGCCAGCAGGTTGAAGGTGTGGATCGGCTCGGCCGCCGTCTTGATCGCAGCGACCGCGTCGGCCCGGGCGGCAGCCTCGAGGGCCGGGCTGACCACGTGGGCGGCCTCGAGCTGCTCGGGCGAGAGCATCCGCAGGTCGCTCGTGAAGTAGAGCATCAGGATCGCCAGGAGCATCAACACCGAACCGAGCAGGGTGTAGAGGAAGAACTTGATCGCGGCATACTCCCGCCGCGGGCCGCCCCAAATGCCGATCAGGAAGTACATCGGCAGGAGCATCACCTCCCAGAACACGTAGAACAGGAAGAAGTCAAGCGAGACGAAGACGCCGAGCATCCCCGTCTCGAGGAGCAGGAACAGCACGTGATAGGCCTTGACGTGCTTGGTGATCGGCCAGCTCGCCGCACAGGCCAAGAGCGACAGGAAGGTTGTCAGCACCACCAGCGGCATGCTGATTCCATCCACCCCGAGCAGATACTCGATGCTGAAGGCTGGAATCCACGGCTTGCTGACAACCAGCTGCATCCCGGCCTCGCCGATCGTGAACTGGGCCGGCCCCTGAGCCCCGAAGACCGCCGGCCAGGCCATCCAGAGCGAGAGCAGAAAGACGACCGCTGTCGTGGCCAGGGTGATCCAGCGGATCAGTTCCTCCCGAGCCCGGGGAATGATCGGCAGCGCCAGCACAGCCGCCACGATCGCCGGCAGGAAGACGATTGCCGAAAGCGGCCAGAGAGCTGGTTGCGAGAGGGCGTCGGCTGGAGACATGGTCGGATCCGTTGAAAGGCGTCAGGGGGCTAAAGGCGTCAGGAGGTTTTGGAGAAAGCGGGCCAACAGCGTCCGGCAGTCAGCCGGCCACGGAGGACCGGAAGGCAAGCGAGGCCAGCACGAACAGGACGACCGTGCCGACCACGATGAACATCACGTACTGGCGGAGCCGGCCGGTCTGGACGGCCCGCATCTTGAGGCCGGCGTTCCAGGTGGCGTTGGCAGTCGCATTGACCAGGCCGTCGACGACGGTCTTGTCGATCCAGGCATCGAAACCTGCCAGTCGGCGGGCCGTCCAGGCGAGACCATCGATCAGCTTGTCGATCAGGCCCCGGTCGATTCCGCTGGCCAGGCTCGCGATGCCGAGCGTCGGCTTTACGAACAGCGCGTCGTAGAGTTCGTCGAAATACCAGCGGCCGGCCAGGAAGGCGTAGACCGGCCGAAAGACCGTCGCCACCGCAGCGGGTGAAATCAGCCGCCAGAG
>CALGAS010000202.1 GCA_937959175.1 uncultured bacterium
ACGAGTGAGCGGAAGGCAGGCGGGCACCGATCCGCCGGAGGCGGATTGGTCGCGAAGCGAGTGTCCGGCGAGATGGCACGGGCCCACCCCTCGCCGGCGGAATGCGGGATAGACTTGAGCTCCTCAACTCGCCCTGCCGCCCGCCTTGTCGTTTCCCATGAGCCTCACTCTGGCATCCCCGCCCCGGGGCACGCCCCCCCTGCCGATGACCCGCGAGGAAATGCTCGCCCGGGGCTGGGACGAGGTCGACGTGGTGCTCGTGACGGGTGATGCCTACGTCGATCATCCGAGCTTCGCCAATGGTCTGCTCGCCCGGCTGCTCGAGGCGGCGGGGTTTCGGGTGGCGGTGCTCGCCCAGCCCGACTGGCGGAGCTGCGAGCCCTGGCGGGCTTTTGGCCGGCCGCGGCTCTTCTTCGGGGTCTCGGCGGGCAACATGGACTCGATGATCAACCACTACACGGCCAATCGGAAGGTCCGCAATGACGACGCCTACTCGCCCGACGGGGCGATCGGCCGGCGGCCTGACCGGGCGACCCTCGCGTATTGCCAGCGGTCGCGGGAGGCATTTCCCGGCGTGCCGGTAGTGGCCGGCGGGGTGGAGGCCTCGCTCCGCCGGATCGCCCACTACGACTACTGGAGCGACACGGTCCGCCGGTCGATCCTGCTCGACGCGAAGGCCGATCTCGTCGCCTTCGGGATGGGGGAGCGAACGATCCTCGAGATCGCCCGCGGGCTGGCGGCGGGACGGACGGTCAAGAAACTCCGCGACCTACGGGGCGTCGCCTACCGGCTCGGGGCCAGCGAGCCGCCGCCGACCGGGCCCGGGCCCTGCTGCCCCGACACCGTCGAGTTGCCACCCCACGAGGCGGCCGCCGCTGACCCGCTCGCCTTCTGCGAGATGACGCGGATCTCCCACCTGGAAACCAATCCCCACAACGCCCGCCGGCTCGTCCAGCGGCACGGCCGGGAGGCCGTGGTGGTAAACCCGCCGGCCCTGCCGCTGGAGGAAGTGGAGATGGACGAGGTCTATGGCCTCCCCTTTTCCCGCCGCCCGCATCCGGCCTACGGGGCGGCCCGGATTCCCGCCTTCGAAGTCGTCGAAAACAGCGTCCAGATCATGCGGGGCTGCTTCGGCGGCTGCACCTTCTGCTCGATCACCGCCCACGAGGGGCGGATCATCCAGAGCCGCTCGCAGGATTCGATCATCTCCGAGATCAAGTTGCTCAGCACCCAGCCGGGCTTCAAGGGGACCGTCTCCGACATCGGCGGCCCGACGGCCAACATGTATCAGATGAAGTGCACGCGGCCGGAGGTGGAGGCGAAGTGCCGCCGGCTCTCCTGCGTGCATCCGACGGTCTGCAAGCTGCTCGGCACCGACCACGGGCCTCTGAAGGAGGTGATGCGGGAGGCACGGAGCGTGGAGGGGGTCAAGCGGGTGCTGGTGGCCAGCGGGGTGCGGATGGACCTGGCCCGCCGGGATCCTGAGTATCTCCAGGAGCTCGCGGCCCACCATGTCGGCGGCCATCTCAAGGTGGCCCCGGAGCACACCGACCCGGAGGTCCTCCGGCTGATGAAGAAGCCGGCCGCCGACGATTACGTCGAGTTTGACCGGGAGTTCAAGGCGGCCAGCCGGCGGGTCGGCAAGAAGCAGTACACCGTGCCCTACTTCATCGCCAGCCATCCGGGCAGCGGCGTCAAGGAGATGATCGACCTGGCGGTGTTTCTCAAGCAGAACAGCTACCGCCCCGACCAGGTGCAGGATTTCATCCCCAGCCCCTTCGAC
>CALGAS010000203.1 GCA_937959175.1 uncultured bacterium
CCATAGAAGCCCCCCGGCGCGAGCCGGGGGGACGGCGGGCCGTTGGGCCATCCCGCCCTCGAAAGCCCGCGCAACCGGTCACCACCAACCCGCCCAATCCGCAATCACCAACAAAAAACCGACGGAACTTTGACCGCCGGGACCGCAGGCCGCTCGGCCTCCCCGGTCCCCGGAAGCCCGCAACTTCAGCCGAGCTCACGTTGCACCGCCACCAGCCGGCGGTGACGGGCAAAGGACCGCTCGAGCGTGGCGACGGCGGCACTGTGGGGTGTGAACCGGTGGGCTGGCGTCGGGGCCTGATCGGCGAGGAAGGCCTCCCAGGAAGCCGCGTCGCCGGCCTGCCGCCGGTCCCGGTAGGCCGCCAGGAGGGCCGCACCGAAGCCGCTGCCCTCGCTGCCGCAGTCGAGAATCACCACCGGCGTGTTGAAGACGTCGGCGACGAGCTGGCCGAGGGCCGGTGTCTTGACCAGCCCGCCGGAGAGAACGATTTCCGTCCGCGGATAGCCCTGGGACTCAAGCACGTCGCTGCCGATCTCAAGGTTGAAGATCGTGGCCAAGAGCATCGCCCGGGCGGCGTTGCCGGGGGTGGCGTTGGCGTCGGTGAGGCCGACCAGGCAGGCCGTGCCCCCGTCTGAGACACCCAGGCCGGGCTCGTCATCGATGAAGGGCAGGGCAGCCAGCCCGCCGCAGTCGTCCGGGGCCGCCAGCAGCTGCGGCATCAGAGCGGCGAAGGGATCACTGCCCGCCGGCAGCACGCGGCCGAACATCTCCACAACCATGTTCAGCGCGGTCGTGCCATTCCGCAGCCAGACCATGTTGATCGGCTTGCCATCAACCGCGCAGAAGTGATCGACCGCCCGGTCAACGCCCTCAAAGGGCCGGTCACCCACGGAGTTGGCCACGACGCTCGTGCCGAAGCTCATCGAGACGGTGCCGGCCGCTGCGATCAGCGAGCCGGCCAGGGCCGCCGGCTGGTCGCCCTCGGCGGCGGCGACGGGAACTCCCTCCGGGAGGCCGAGCAGGGCCGCTCCGTGGGCATCGAGCGAGCCGGCGTCGTCACCCGCCCGGCGAACCGTCGGGAGGAGTTCAGCGAGCGATGGCAGCTTCAGGTCGGGGGCCGTGCGGGCGATCAGCGCGTCGACATCGGCGAGCCGTCGCGAGTCGTAGTCGAGCGTCGCCTGATCGATCGGAAACATCCCCGAGGCGTCGCCGATGCCAAGGGTCCACTCGCCGGTCAGCCGGCGGGCGATCCAGCCGCCGGGGGTCGTGAGGTGCGCGACCTGCCGAGCGAGCTCAGGCCGATTGCGGATCGTCCACAGCCAGCGGCTGGCGGTCATTCGCTTGGGGCACTTCACACCCAGCAGGTCGGTCAGTTCGTGCCCCTCGGCCTCGTTTCGGCCATCGCACCAGAGCCGGGCCGGGGCCAGCGGCTCGCCGCCGGCGTCGCAGAGCACCTCGCCATGCATCTGTCCGGAAATCCCGATCGCCCGGATCTCCGGCTCGATGTCGAGCGGGTCAAGTTTCGTCCGCAGGTCGGCCATCGCCGCTTGCAGGGCCTGCTCCCAGTCGGCCGGCTGCTGCTCGTAGCAGCCCGGCTCGAGCCCGGGGACCATCTCGTAGAAGCCGTCGCCAGTGCCGCGGATCCGCATCGCCTCGTCGATGAAGCTGACCGAGAGGCCGGAGGTGCCGACGTCGATGCCGAGGTAGCCGTGGGTTTTCATGATCGCCTGCTATCGGAAGATGCAACACGCAAGCATCTTCAGCGAAGCCGGCCGGGCGTGCAAACCGCCCCGCTCACTCCAGGAGCGGGAGCGGGCCGATGCTGCCGTCGCCGCCGACGATGATCTCGTTGGTCAGGCTCGACCGCTCGCGGATCGTGGCGAAGTCGTCATCGAGGACCCACGAGTCGTAGGCCGCCTTGAGGAGGCTCTCCGAGGAATCGAGGGCGTCGTTGGTGATGTCCCAGAACATCATGCCGCCCAGCCCCAGGGCGGTGGCCCATTCGCTCTTCTGGGCGATCGAGCTGGGGGTCTCGAAGGAGCTGAAGATCCCGGTGCTCGGCTGGTAGACGTAGCTCGCCTGGGCGGTATCGTCCCAGTAGAGCTGCCAGCCG
>CALGAS010000204.1 GCA_937959175.1 uncultured bacterium
CCCGCTGCCACCTCAGAGGAGGTCCGCGAGGCGGCCCACGCGGCGAATGCCGACGACTTCATCCGAAGCCTCCCGGCCGGTTACCAGACAGAGGTCGGCCAGAACGGCGTCAAGCTTTCGGGCGGGCAGCGGCAGCGGCTCAGTCTGGCCCGGGCCTTTCTCACCCGGCCCCGGATTCTGCTGCTCGATGAGCCGACCGCTTCGGTGGAACCGGAGAGCGAGGCGTTGATTCACGCTTCGATCCTCGAGCGGACCCAGGCGGGCCGGGGCACGACCCTGCTGGTCACACACCGCGTCGACCTGCTCCGCCAGGCTCCCCGGATCCTCTTTCTGCAGGGGGGGCGGCTCGTCGGCGATGGGCGGCACGCCGACTTGGTTGACACGTGCCCCGAATACGCAGACGCCTACCATCGCTGGGAGGTTCGGGAGGAAGCCGCCGCGGCCCGCGACACCTGAGGCCGCCGATGATTCAGTCGCCGGTTCGCCGCTGGGCGAAGAGCCAGTCGTGAAAAGCGTCGTCGGCGTAGGTCCGCGTCCAGGAGTCGTGCCCGACGGCCGGATACTCGGTGTACTTCGGCTCGCCGCCGGCCGCCCGGATCGCCTCGATCATCTCCCGCGAGCGGCCCACCGGCACCGCCCGGTCATCCCCGCCGTGAAAGGCCCAGAGCGGCAGGCCGAGATACCGCTTCGCCCAGCGCGGGTCGCCACCGCCGCAGATCGGGGCAGCAGCCGCGAATCGCGATCCCGGCATCCCGGCGGCATACCAGGTGCCGTAGCCGCCCATCGAGAGGCCGGTCACGTAGAGCCGATCGGGATCGATGCGGCCGCCGGCGATCAGCCGATCCATCACCTCGATCGCCAGCCGGAGCGGCTCGGAGGGCTCGCTGGGAAAGCTCGCTTCGCCCGTTCGGTCGCCCCAGTCGACCTCCACCCATTTCTGGCCAGCGGGGCACTGGGGAGCGAGCACCAGGCAGGGATGCTCGGCCTGGCGGCGATGAAACTCCGCCACGCCGTGTCGCAGTTGGGCGGCGTTGTCGTCACCCCGCTCTCCCGCCCCGTGCAGGAAGAGCACCAGCGGCGGTGGCTTGTCCCCGGTGGGCTCGGCTGAGAGCAGTCGATAGCGGAGTGTCGCCCCGCCCGATTGAAACTCTTCTCGGGCAAAACTGTCCTGCCAGGTCTCGGCGGCCAGGCCCAGCCGCGGCTGGGAAACCGCCGCCGACACGAACGCCCCCAGCAGTGAAAACCCGGAGAGCATCGCGGCAGTGGTATTCATGGTGACTCCAGATGGAAGAGCGGACGCTGAACGGACCCGTCGGGGTCTGCGAGCATACCCGGTCGAAAGCCTCCTGCGGCGCCGGGGCGAGGCAGGGCGTCCAGGCAAGACAGGGAGAACCCGCATTCGAGGCAGCCGCTGCCAGTCGTCCGGACGAGACCGGCGAGTTCCGCCGGCATTGGCCGAAGCCTGTCGATACCTGCCGGTTGTAGTCTCTGAATACCCTGCGGGGCCATTGGCATCCTCACAGCAGGCATCGCTATGTCTCGTACGCTCTCCCCGAGCCTGCCCGTGCTGCTCCTCCTCTGCCTGCCCGGGGCGGTCGCTCGGGCTGAGCGGGCTGATCTCGGCACCGACCGCGACGCCTTCACTCCCTGCACCCATTGCGTGGCGGCGGGGGAATCGCTCACCGAGAGCTCCTATGTGTTTATCGACAACCGCACCGGCCTGCCGACCAACAACTATCCCGAGTTGCTGATTCGTCTTGGGGCCAACGACTGGTGGGAGTGGCGGATCGGGGCCAACTATGGGGTCGGCTCGCAGGGCAACGTCGTCACCAGCGTCGAGGTCGGGGAAGGCACGATCGACGGCCGTAGTGTCTACGAGTCGAGCGTGCTGTACGGCTTCAAGCTCAATACCAGCAGCCAGGAGGGCTGGCTGCCCGAGAGCTGCTTCATCATGGAGGCTTCGACCCCGACTTACGGCGATGTCTTCGGCACCGTGCCGGTTGCCACGATCGCAGCCGGCTGGGAACTGCCGCTCGACTGGCGACTCGACGGGGCGATTCGGTATTCCTACGCCGAGGGAGAGGACAGCTGGTTCAGCCGCTGGGGACCATCGGCCGTGCTGCGGATGCCGCTAACCGACCGCTGGGAGGTCCATGCCGAATGGTTTGGGACCTTCACCCAAGGCCAGCTGATCGACACGAGTCGCCCATTCTTCAGCCCGGGCACCCATCTGATCCTGGCCGAGAACGTCGAGATCGGTCTCCGCGTCGGCTGGGGGCTGACCGACCAGGCTGCCCCGTTCTTCTCCGATGCCGGTCTGGCGATTCGGTATTGAGCGGACGACCGTCGGTGTCCCGGGCGGAGCGACACTGAAGCCTCAGGCATGAATCGCCTGGCCGGCGACCGCCAGGGCCGCCTCCTTGACGGCCTCAGGCAGGGTCGGATGGGCGTGACAGACGCGGGCAATGTCCTCGGCGGTTGCCCCAAACGTCATCGCCGTGCCGGCCTCGGCGACGAGATTGCCCGCCTCAGGGCCGATGATGTG
>CALGAS010000205.1 GCA_937959175.1 uncultured bacterium
GCGAGGCTGCCTCAGGCCATCGGCAGCCGCACGCCGGCGACGGCGGCCCGCAGTTCCTTGGGAAGCGGAAAGTAGACCTCTTCGGTCCGGATCGACCGCTCCTCGACCTCCGCGGCAAACTGCTTGCGGAGCCAGGCGATGCAGTCCTGCACGACGCTCTCCGGAGCGCTCGCCCCGGCGGTGATCACGACCGTCTCGCTGCCAGTGAACCAGGCTGAATCGATCTCGTCGGCACCGTCGATCAGGTGGGCGGCAATCCCGTTCTCACGCGCTAACTCGGCCAGCCGCTGACTGTTGGAGCTGTTCTGGCTGCCGAGCACGAGCACGACGTCGGCGTCGGCCGAGAGGATCCGGACCGCCTCCTGACGATTCTGCGTGGCGTAGCAGATATCGTCCTTGGGCGGCCCGACGATCTGCGGAAAGCGAGCCTTGAGCCGGTTGATGATCCGCGAGGCGTCGTCGACCGAGAGGGTCGTCTGGGTCAGGTAGGCGAGCTTGTCGTCGGGTCCGAAGGGGAGGCTGTCGACCTCTTCGGCCGTCTCGACGAGCGTGAAGGCATCCGGCGCCTGGCCGATCGTGCCGATCACCTCATCGTGTCCCTCGTGGCCGATCAGCATGATCCGATAGCCCTGTTTGGCGTACTTGATCGCTTCGAGGTGCACCTTCGTGACCAGGGGACAGGTGGCGTCGATGGCGTTGAGCTTTCGCTCGCGGGCCACCCGCCTCACCTCGGGGGCCACGCCATGGGCGGAAAAGAGGAGGACGGCCCCCTCGGGAACCTCCTCAACCCGATCGACGAACACCGCCCCCTCCCGGATGAAGCGGTCGACCACGTGCTTGTTGTGGACGATCTCGTGGAACACGTAGATCGGCGTGCCGTGGAGGCGGATCGCCGTCTCCAGGGTCTCGATCGCCATGTTCACACCGGCGCAAAAGCCGCGGGGGCTGGCCAGAAGAATCTTCATCAGGGCCGATTTCCGGGGGTGGGGACGCCAGGCCGCCGGGAGGCGGGTACGCTCGACATGGATGCATGTCCTGCTGCATCGTATTGAACCCCCGCGTTCGCGGCCAGAGAACGATCTCTCAGCCTCAAAGCCCGCATGGCCAGCGCTCCATCTCCCGCCGCCGCCCGCGACCCGGTCGCCTGGGATCTGGCCCCGCTGCCCAGCTCGCTCGCCCCGGCCGCCGCCCGGGCCTTCTGCCGGGCGGTCGCCAGCCGGCACTACGAGAACTTCTCCGTCGCGACGCTGCTGGTGCCCCGCCGGCTGCGGCAGCACCTGGCCAACGTCTACACCTTTGCCCGCTGGGCCGACGATCTCGCCGACGAGGCGGCCTCACCGGCCGAAGCGACAGCCGCCCTGGGCGACTGGCGGCAGCGGCTGGAGGCCTGCTTTGCCGGCCGGCCGGACCATCCGGTCTTCGTCGCCCTGGCCGAGACCGTCACCGAGACGGGCCTGCCGATGCAGCCGTTCAGCGACCTGCTCAACGCCTTCGAGCAGGATCAGACAACGACCCGCTACGCGACGCGGGCCGAACTGCTCGACTACTGCCGCCGCTCGGCCAACCCCGTCGGGCGGATCGTGCTCGGCCTCGAGGGCTGCCGTGACCCCGACCTGGTGCGGATGTCGGATGCGATCTGCACCGGCCTGCAACTCGTCAACTTCTGGCAGGACATCACGCGGGATCGACTGGCCGGCCGGATCTATCTCCCCGCCGAAGACATGGCCCGCCACGGCGTGACCGAGCCGATGCTCGCCACCCCGCCGGCAGCCGAGGCAGTGCGGGCCTTGATCCGGGACGAAGTCTCCTGGGCCCGCGAGTGTTTCAACGCAGGGGCCGACCTGCCCGTCCTCGCCCCCCGCTCGCTGCGGCCGGCGATCGCGATGTTTCTCGCCGGGGGCCGAGCGGTGGCCGACGCGATCGAGCGGGCCGGCTTCGACACGCTCGCCCGCCGGCCAACCGTCAGCCGCGGCGTGAAACTCTGGCTGGCCGGCAAGGCCCTGGTGGCGGTGACGACGAGACGCTGGAGGGCCGGAGCATGACGAGCCTGGCTTCCGACCATGCGGCCTGCGAGGCCGTCCTCCGGGCGGCCGGCTCGAGTTTCGCCCTGCCGATCCGGCTGCTGCCCGAGGCCAAGCGGCGGGGGACGACGGCGATCTACGCCTTCTGCCGGCGGGCCGACGATATCGTCGATGATGCGGCCGATCCCGAAACTGCCCGCCACGAACTCGATGCCTTCGACGCAGCCGCCGCCGCGGCCTTGGCAGGCGGAGCGGTCTCCGACCCCGTCCTGCGGGCCTTGACCGACACCGTGCGGCGATTCGGCGTGCCCGTCAGCGCGATCACCGACATCCTCGACGGCGTCCGCATGGACCTGGCCCAGTCCTGCTACGCCACGCTGGCCGACCTCGACGGCTACTGTCGGCGGGTCGCGACGGCCGTGGGCATCGCGGCGGTGCATGTCTGGGGCTTCATCGATCCGGCTGCGATCGAGCGGTCCGACGACTGCGGCCTGGCCTTTCAATACACCAACATCCTCCGCGACATCCCGGAAGATCTCGCCCGCGGGCGGATCTATCTCCCCGCTGAGGATCTCGAGGCCTGCGGCTGCACCGCCGACGACCTGCGGGCCGGCCGGCTCCACGCCGGCTTCGACCAGCTGGCCGCCCGGCTCGTCACCCGGGCGGAGGCGAGGTTCGCCCGGGCCGCGACGCTCGATCGGATGCTGACCACCGACGGCCGGCTCGCCTTCCGGGCGATGTACGGCGTCTACCGGTCACTCCTGGGAGCGGTCCGCCGGGCCGGCCGGGAGATCTTCATACGGCAGGTCCGGCCTTCGCGGCTCCGGCTGCTGGCAGCCGCCGCCGGCACCGTGCTCGTCGGGCCCCGTCTTGGACGATGATGCGTGGTTCCGGGGCCAACTCCGATGGGCAGGTTGCAAACCTGCCCCCACGGAGACCTGACCAGGCCCAAAGCCAACCCGGGCCCCCCGTGGAGGCAGACGTGCAGTCTGCCCGGTCACCCTCAACCGGCCTTGCCCCGGTCGCAGGGGATGAGCATCCTCCCGTCCATGAGCCAGGCCGACCCGCCCACAGCGTCGCTCGCGACCGGCACCCATCTGGAGGTGGCGATTCTCGGTGCGGGGTTCGGCGGCATCTGCATGGCGATCAAACTCCTCGAGCAGGGCCGCAGCGATTTCCTGATCCTCGAGAAGGCCTCCGAACTCGGGGGCACCTGGCGGGACAACACCTGCCCGGGCTGCGGCTGCGATGTGCCGGCCCATCTCTACTCCTATTCCTTCGCCCAGAATCCAAACTGGTCGCGAACGTACGCCCGCCAGCCGGAAATTCTCGGCTGCCTCAAGCGGGTCGCCAGCGAGCGGGGCATCGACCGGAAGATCGTCTCCAGCACGGCCATCACGCAGCTGATCTGGCAAGAGGAGGCCGGCTGCTGGCGGCTGGAGACCGCCGACGGCCGCTGGTTCACCGCCCGGGCCGTCGTCTCGGCCGTCGGTGCTCTGCACACGCCGAAGCAACCGGATCTGCCCGGGCTCGACCGCTTCGCCGGCCCCGCCTTCCACTCGGCTCGCTGGCGGCACGACGTCGATCTCACCGGCAAACGGGTGGCCGTGATCGGCACCGGAGCCAGCGCGATTCAGATCGTTCCCGCGATCGCCCCGCGGGTCGGGCAGCTGACGGTCTACCAGCGATCGCCCCCCTGGGTCTTGCCGCGGGAAGACCGGCCGGTGTCGGCGGCGGCCCGCTGTGCCCTCAGGCGAGTGCCCTGGTTACTCCAACTTCGCCGCGCCTGGCACTACTGGCGGGCCGAGGCTGTTGCCCTCGGACTGGTCTACAAGCCCAAGCTGCTCGGCAGCGGCCAGAAGGCTTCGGCCGCTTTCAAGGAGCGGGAGCTTGCCGACGAGCGGCGGCGAATTCAGTTGACTCCGCAATACACCCTCGGCTGCAAGCGGATTCTAATTTCGGACGACTACTACCGATCGTTCGCCCGCGACAACGTCGACCTCGTCACCCACAAGATCAGCGAGGTCCGGCCGCACTCGATCATCTCGGCCTGCAACAGCGAGCGGCCCTGCGACGTGCTGATCCTGGC
>CALGAS010000206.1 GCA_937959175.1 uncultured bacterium
ACTCTGCGCCGCGGCGGCGGGCCTGCGGGGCGGGCCGCTCCGGCAGGCGGTGGACAGGGGGCTTGCGCTGGCGGGGCTGGCGGGCCGCGGCAGCGACGAGATCGGCAGCCTCGATGCCGCGCGGGCCAAGCGGCTGCTGGTGGCCCGGGCGGTGCTCCATGATCCCCAGGTGCTGCTTCTCGATGACCCCTGCGGAAGCCTTGACCCGGCCGGTCGCCGGGAGGTCGAGCGGCTCATCGGCGATGCCTACCTGATGGACCGCACGGTCTTGGCCGCGGTCGACGATGCCCGCGTGCCCGAGTGCTTCACCCATCTGGCCGTGCTCCGCGAGGGCCGGTTGGTGGCCAGCGGCCGCAACGATCCCTCCGCCTTCGCGGAAGGCCGCCGGTGGCAGCTCACGATTCGGTGTCCCGGACGGGCCGAGGAAGCTGCTCGAGCGATTGGAGGCCTTGTCGAGGAGGCGAGGGCCGTCGACGACGATCGGGTCGTATCTCGGATTGACCCGGCCGCTGCCTCGCCGGCCGAGGTCGTGGCGGCGGTCGTGCGGGCGGGGCTGCCGGTTGAGGAGGCTGGCTACGATCCCCCCTGGCAGGCCCAGCTGGTCGAAGGCTGAGGCGAGCGGCGTGGTTCAGGCAGCCTCGCCCCAGGCCCGCCTCACCTCCCCCAGGCCCGCCACGCAGAGGTCGTAGTCGTGGGAGAGCCGCTCCAGGAGCGACCGCTCGTCGGTTGCCGTGGCCGGCTCGAGCGCCGCGGCCAGTTCGTAGGCCCGCTTGCCCGCCTCCTTGTAGCCCACCAAGTCAGCGGGGGCTCCAGGGCTGCGATGCCGCGTGATCGCCTCAGGGTAGAGGCCGCTCCAGAAGAGCGTCACGTCGCCGATGTGTCGATATTCTTCTCGGGCCTCGGTGGCGTCGGCGTGTCGCTCGGCCGCCAGCAGCATGTGGGTGACGTCGGCCGATTCCTCGCCAGCCCCGGGCAGCACGGCAAGCCGTTCATTTCGCATGAAGCGGACAAGCAGCACCGCCACGTAATCGACCAGCGGGGGGTCGACCACGCCGAGCCGGGCGTGGAAGGCATACTCGGTGAGCCCGCGGAAGAAACGCTCGACGTCGGACGGGTCTCGGGCGGAGAACATGGCTGGCTGACCTCCGGGCAGGTCGCCGCCGCGGCCTGCCGCATCGCGTTCTCTCCAGAATACCCCAGACCCGGCCCTCAGGACCACGCGCCGGCCGCTGCCCGTCGGGCCGCCAGGGCTCCGAAGGCCGCGACCGCCGCCACGCTCGCCAGAGCCCAACTGGCCGGCTCCGGCACCGGTGCAAACACCAGGTTCAAATCGGTACCGCTCTGCTCGATCGTGACCGAGCCCCCGGCGAGTGAGTTGGTGAAGCCGGAGGTGCCGTTGGCGGCCGCGAGGTTGAGATTGAAGCCATCGGCATCGAAGCCGAGGATCGAGCCGCCGCCGCTCACGCGGGCGATCGTCCAGTTGAAGGGCTGGCTGGGGTCGAAGTTGATCGCATTCCCATCGACATCGGGGCCGATCGCCGAGAGCGACCAGAGGTTGATGTCGTAGCGATTGAGGCTGTCGAGGCCGGTCAGGTCGAGGTCGCCGGCCGTGATGCTTAGCAGGTCCCAGCCGCTGCCGGCCGTTCCGCCGGCATCGTGGATCTGCCAGTTGTAGTCGCCGCCGGCCTGCCAGACGGTGGTGCCGTTGGCGGTGATCGTCCCGGGCGAGCTGCCGGGGGCGAGCGTGCCCCCGGCCTCGATCGTCGTGCCGCCGACGGTGCCGCTTCCGGCGAGGGTCGCTCCGCCCTGCACCGTGACGGCACTGGCGGCGATCGATCCATCGACCCGCAGCGTTCCCCCGGCCACGGTCGTGGCGGCGGAGAGATCGCCCGCGGCGTTGACCGCCAGCAATCCGCCGCCCGATTTGGTGAGGGCCTGCGAGCCATTGAGGCTGCCGTCGAGCGCGAGCCCGGTGCCGACCGCCATCGCAAACTCGGTCGGCCGGGCCAGCGTGATGCCGGCCGAGATCGTGTGGCTGCCGGCCGAGCCGGTGACCGTGGCCGCGTTTTGGGGGGTGCCGAGCGTCAGGGCTCCGCCGCTGCCGGGGGCGAGCGTGTAGTCGGCGGCGGACGAGTCAAACGTGATCTGGGTGAGCACCGGATTGGCACCGTCGAGGCTGATCGTGGTGGCCCCCGTCGGGCCGGCCCCGAAGCTGGCCGTGTCGTTCACGCTCAACGAGCCATCGACGCCGGGCAGGCCGCCCGGCACGTCCCAGTTGGCGAAGTCATCCCAGCTGCCCCCCGACGCCCGCGTCCAGGTTGACTGGCCGCTGTAGCCCTGGGCCGAGACGTTGATCAGTTGCGAGCCGATGCTCTCCGCCGCAAGACCGCTGGTGCCCGTGCCCGAGGTGTCGAGGGCCAGCGTGACGGTCCCGGTGTTGCCGGTGCCGACGTTCGCGACGCTCGCCAGGCCGAGGGTGACGGTCGTCTGGCCGGCGGCGGCCAAAGGAGCGGCGACGGTCGGCAGGCCCGAGACCACCGATGCACCACCGCTCGTCGCCGATTCGGAGGCGGCGAGCCCCTCGCTGTATTGATCGGCTGTCTGGGTGTTGTCGAGGGTGATCGTGCCGGTGACGTTCGTCGCCCCGACGTGAAATCGGCCGAGCGAGGCGTTCGTCGTGCTGAAGCCGGCGGTGGCGGGGCGGTAGCCGGTGCCGCTGACGGTGATCGTCGCGGATCCGGCCGCCGTGCCAAATGGCCCCGGTGAGACGCTCGTTCCCTGTTCCGAGGTGAACGACGCGTTAATGCCGCCGCTGACCGGCCCGGCGGTGTCCGAGCCGAGTCCGACCGTCAGATCGGTGGCTTGGCCGTGGTTGAGAGGTACGGCGACGGTGGGAAGCCCTGCGACGGTGGCTGTGTTTGTCGTCGTCGCGGCGGCTGCGAGCGCCTCCGAGAAGTTGTTCACCGTGGGGATGTTGGAGTTGGTCAGGGAGACCGTCTGGCTGAGGGTATCACCGAGCCGAAAGTTGCCGAAGCCGACTGTCTGG
>CALGAS010000207.1 GCA_937959175.1 uncultured bacterium
GTGCCACCCAACACGGTTGCATTGGCGTAGATCACGACCCGGTCCTCGATCGTGGGATGCCGCTTGGTGCCCCGCACGAGGTGGCCGTCGGCATCGGTCGGAAAGGAGAGGGCACCCAGGGTGACACCCTGATAGAGCTTCACGCGGCTGCCGATCTCGCACGTCTCCCCGATCACGACGCCGGTGCCGTGGTCGATGAAGAAGTGGTCGCCGATGGTGGCCCCGGGATGGATGTCGATGCCGGTCCGGGCATGGGCCCATTCGGCCATCATCCGGGGGATGAGCGGTACCTCGAGCCGGTGGAGGATGTGGGCTAAGCGATGGATCGTGACCGCCTCCAGGCCGGGATAGCAGAAGATGATCTCGTCGAGGGTCCGGACGGCCGGGTCGCCGTCGTAGGCGGCCTGGACGTCGGTGGCCAGCACGCGGCGAACATCGGGAATTCGTTCCAGAAACTCGATGGCCTTGGCCTGACCGAGGGCCTGGAAGTCATCCGCTTCGGTGCAGTCCCGAACACTCTCGGGTACCGGCGGAGGCTCCATGCCCGACTCGACCGCTGCCTGCCTGGCAGCCACGATGTGCCGGAGGGCCCGGCCGATCTGAACGGTGAGCTTGTCGTGGAGGCCGTCGATCAGGTCACCGACGTGGTAGGTGACATTGCCGAGGTGAAGGTTCTCACGTCGCCGGTAGCCGGGATAGAGAATCTCCTTGAGATCCTCGCAGGATCCCACGATCGTCTCGTAGTTGGGCAGCGGACAGTGGCCGAGATGGTGAATCGCGGGGACGTGCTGATAGGTCTCGACGATCCGCCGCGTGAGATCGGGCAACTGCTCCTTGAGCCGTACGTCTGTCGCCATGATTGTCGATCGTAGAAGCCGGCGAACCCCGCCCGCAATTGGGCCATCAGAAAGGTCGGCGGGCCGGGGGGCGGGAGTTGAGGTTCCGGCCAAAACGGGGCCACCGGAAATCCCCCTGGCGATGAACTGGCAAAGCAGGGCGGTCTGGGGAGGCGGCGAACAGGCCCCGACCCCATGCGACGTCACCGCGGAGAGACGGTGCGGTGCGACGGTCGTTCAGGCCGTGTCGCCCGCGGCCACGATCGCGTCGGCGATCGTGACGGTGCCTTCGTAGAGGGCCCGGCCCACGATGCAGCCGGCGCAGCCGGTGGTGGCGACCTTGGCGATATCGTCGGCGTCGGCAACGCCGCCGGAGGCGACCACCGGCAGGGAGACGGCAGCCGCCATTTCTTCCAGCGCTGGCAGATTGGGCCCCGACAGCATTCCGTCGGTCGCGATGTCGGTGTAGACGATCGCCGCCAGGGGCAGGCCGGCATGGCGACGGGCCACGTCGAGCGCGGTCAGGTTGCTCGTCTCGAGCCAGCCGCGAACGGCCACGCAGCCGTCGCGGGCGTCGAGGCCGAGCACGATTCTGTTTGGGAAGGTCTCGGCCAGTTCAACCAGCAGGTCGGGCTGTTCGATGGCGACGCTGCCGACGACGACTCGGGTGACACCGGCCTCAAGGTAATCGCGGGCCGTTTCGAGCGTCCGGACACCGCCGCCGAGCTGGCAGGGCACGCTGGTGGCGGCCATCATGCGGGCGACGAGATCAGCCTGCGTCGGTCGGCCGTCCTTGGCCCCGTCAAGATCGACGATGTGGAGTCGCCTGGCACCGGCGGCGACGAATCGCTCGGCCATCGCGACGGGATCATCTCCAAAGACGGTCTCCTGGCCATAGTCGCCCTGCAGGAGCCTCACGCACTTGCCGCCGCGAAGGTCGATTGCCGGCCAGAGTTGCATCTGAGAAGCCCTCAGGTTTGTACGGTGCAGGTCAGGCGGTGGCCTCGAGCCACTGGCCGAGCAGCCGCAGCCCTGCGGCCTGGCTCTTCTCGGGGTGGAACTGGGTGGCGAACAGGTTGCCGCGACGGACAGCCGAGCAGAAGGGGCCGCCATAGTCGCTGACCGCCGCGACCACGGCCTCATCGGCTGGCCGGGCATGGTAGGCGTGCACGAAGTAGAAGTATTCGTCATCCTCGGCCGGCCGCCAGTCGCCCTGCCAGTGAACCTGATTCCAACCCATGTGGGGCACCTTGAGTTCCGGCGGCAGGTCGAATCGCACCACGTCGCCTGGCAGGACGCCAAGCCCGACCTGGCGGCCCCCCTCGAGACCGGTTTCAAACAGCAGCTGCAGGCCCATGCAGATGCCAAGGAAGGGGCGGTCTTCCCGCAAATGCGCGACAATCGGCTCGATAAGCCCGCGGTCGCCGAGTTCCCGCATGGCATCACCGAAGGCGCCTACCCCCGGCAGAACGAGCCGCTCGGCGGCGGCGACGGCGGTGGCGTCACTCGTGATCACCGCAGGCGTGCCGAGTTGCTCGAAGGCCTTCTGCACGCTGCGGAGATTTCCGCTGCCGTAATCGACGATGGTGGGCATGGGCGGAGTGTAAATCGAAACGGGGAGGGCTTCTACGGGAGGGGCTGGTCGGGGGCACGCGCAGGAGCCGGGGAATCTTTGCGCCTCAGAGGCGGTGACCAGTCGGCCGAGCGAGCATCCTGTAGCAAAATCCCCAGACGACGAGCATGTCACCGCCAGCCCCGGGCCAGCTGCGTGCGGGCTCGCCGAAGGGTGGTTGGCGGACCGGAGGGTGGTTGGCGGACCGGAGGGTGGTTGGCAGACCGGTGGGTGGTTGGCAGACCGGTGGGTGGTTGGCAGACCGGTGGGTGGTTGGCGGACCGGAGGGGGGTTGGTTCGGGTTGCGGATTGGGCGGGTTCGTGGTGAACGATTGCTTGGGCTTCCGGGAAGCGGGATCGCCCAACGGCCCGCCGTCCCCCCGGCTCGCGCCGGGGGGCTTTTATGGCGGTTACGGCCGCATGGGATACGGGGTTGCTCCGAGCCGGGGTGAGCGCGGCGGGCGGGTCAGCTGTCGTCGCCGGTCTGTTCAGGGTAGACGACCAGTTCCACGCGACGGTTGCGGGCCCGGCCGGCCGCGGTGGCGTTGGAAACGAGCGGATGGTTGGCGCCGTGGGCCACGAGAAAGAGTTGGCCTTCGCGAAGGGGCGTTCGCGTCGTGAAGAAATCGAAGACGGCGGCCGCCCGGGCGGCTGTCAACTGGTGCGGAGATGCCCAGGTCTGATTCTGGAGGGGCTCGCTGTCGAGGTGGCCCTCGATGCCCACAAAGTGACCGGGGAAGACGCGTTCCAACTCCTCGGCCACCTGGGTCAAAAGCGCGATGCCGCCCGGGAGCAGATTGGCCGTGCCGGCGTCAAAGAGCTGGTCGGCCGGCATGTCGATTCGCACGACCGCGCCGTCAAAGCGAGGCGTGAGTTCGTCGGCGAGGCGGAGCTGGGCCATGGCCGATTGCATCGTGGCAGTTGTCGAGGAGGCGGCTGCGGCCGGGGCACCGCCGGCGGTGGCCGAGGCGGGAGGCATGCCGGCGGCCCGGGTCTTGGCGAGCTGCGTGGAGGTGCTGGCAAGCTGGTCGCGGAGGGCCGCGATCTCGTCCTGCATCAGCTGCGATTCCTGTTGCGAACGGACGAGGGCTGCTTCGAGTTGGCCGCTGTCGACGTCGGCATAGGACGGCGGGCTGGCGGCGGTGACCGCCTGGGGCAGCGTGTGGGCCGGGGCGGCCACGCCGGGGGGCGGCTCGAGGGAGAGCGGCGTCGCCGGCGAGGCCTGCTTGAACGGGTTGTTGTTGCAGCCGCAGAGCCAGACCGCGGCCAGGCCGCAGCCCAGCCGGAGGAGGACGATGTGCGTGGCTGGAGAAGGTCGGCGCATAGCAAGGCCCGGCGAGGGAGCGGGATGGTAGGAAAGCGGCGAATGGCCGGCAAGGCCGCTGAAGTGGCGGGAATCAGCGGAGTTGGCCGCCCTTGAGCCGAGCCCAGCCCCAGAGCGTCAGGGCGGTCATCCCGATCACGAGCCCGACAACCAGGGCCATCTCGAGCGGCCGTTCGAACTGGGGTTCCGCGGCGGTCCAGATCGAACGCCAGGCGAGGATTACCAGACCGAGGCCCAGGCAGAGGCTCGGGCCGAAGGGGAGTTCCGACTCCGAGTGGCGAAGCAGCTGGGAGATGCCGTGGAATAGTCCGATAAAGACGGCCAGCAGACAGGCGAGCAGGCAGGCCTGCCAGCCGAGCCAGGCGCCGGCCATCGCCATCAACGTGACATCTCCAAAGCCCATTGCCTCACGGCCGAGGGCCCGGGAGGCGCCGGCCCGCGTCGCCCAGATGATGCCGGCGGATACCAGCAGGCCCATCAGCGCCGTCACCAGCCCCGCCCAATGCCGGCCGCCGATGAGCCAGGTGGCGGTCAGGCCGAGGCCACCGGTGACGGCCACCGTTGCCGAGAGCCAGGCCGGAGATGAGCCGGTCACGTCGTCTGGGGTCTCAGCCGGCACGTTGCCTGGCTGGCCCGGCGGCAATCCGAACCACCACCAGACCGCAAACACCATCCCCATCAGGGCAAGCCCGGCCGGGCCGGTCAGCCAGCTGGGCAGCGGTGTTGCGGCCAAGGGGCCAAAGGCTCCGAGCACGTCGGATTCAACCAGGGGCGTCGCGAACGACCGGGGCACCTCCCGACCGACCGGCAGAAGCGTGGCCGGCAGACTGGCGTTCCAGGCGAGCCCGCCGAGGACACCGGGGACGGTGATGGCGTCGGGAATCACCCGCTCGCGGAGATCGATCCAGGAGGCTGCTATCAGCAGCGATGCCAGGATGAGGTGCGCCATGAGTCGCAGCCAGAGCATCTGACCGTCGACCGTCGCCAGCTCAGAGGGCAACTGGCCGAGCATCCGAATTTCCCACCACCAGACTGCAGCCGCGGTCGCCGCCATCACTGCCGGAGCCGTGAAGCGAGCCTGGACTCGCGGTGAGGCCCGCGTGCCGGCTGGCCCCGCCGGTGATTCGCCCAGCAGCCACGAGACGCTCTGGGCCAGCAGCCAGCCTGCAACACCGCCGATCGGCAGCACTGCCAGGACCAGCACCGGGCTCTGACACCACGACCCCTCAGGAGTGACCGTCATCCAATCGCCTCCGGTGCCTCATCGCCCGAGACCACCGCGGCCGGCCGGCGGGCGAGCCAGTCGGCGATCCTGGTGGCCAACTCGTCTGGGGAAGTATCGACGACGTCGATCAGCGCGTCGGCGGTCTGACGATAGAGCGGCTCCCGCTCGACGAGCGCTGCGGCGACCTCGTCGAGCACATCACCACCGGTGAGCGGGGGCCGGCGGGCTGCCGTGCCCGGATCGGCCGCCAGCCGTTGTCGCAGGACTGCCGCCGGTGCCGTCAGCCAGACCACCGGCCGGCCCTCGCGCCGCAGCAGCGAGCGGTTGGCAGCCCGGAGGATCACGCCGCCCCCGGTCGCGAGCACACCGTGCTCCTCGGCGAGCAGGCGACGGAGCAACTCGGCTTCCCGGTCTCGAAAGAAGCCTTCCCCGCGGCTGCCGATAACGGCCGCGATGTTCGAGCCGAGTTCCCGTTCCAAGGCCTCGTCTGCGTCGCTCCAACCGCAGCCGAGCCGTTCGGCCAAGCGAGCCGCCACCGACGACTTGCCGCTGCCTCGGTAGCCGATGAGAGTGACGCGTGGCATGGTCGCTGTGATTTCCGTGCCGTCGAGGCCGGTCGATCGTCAGGCCGGCTGCTTGGCCGAGGCGGTGGCCCGCTTGAGGGCCTCCCGCATCACGCCGGCAGGCGGCTCGACGCCATGCCAGGTCCGAAACTGAATCGCCGCCTGACGCACAAACATCTCCACTCCCGTCACCACCCGGCAGCCGGCGGCCCGGGCCTCCTTGATGAAGAGTGTGTTTTCCGGATTGTAGACGGTGTCGAAAATCACCATGTAGGGGCGGAAGTGTTCCTTCTCGAACGGGGTCTGGTCGACCTCCGGGTGCATGCCGATCGGCGTGGCATTGACCACGCAGTCGTGAGGCAGCCGGTGACGGGCCGCCCACTCGACCGACTTGCAGCCGACGTCGAGGGCCACCTGGCGGGCCCGCTCGGCGGTCCGCGAGGCGATCGTGACGTCGACGCCTCGCTGCTTGAGGCCGAAGGCGACCGCCCGGGCGGCCCCGCCGGCTCCCAGCACGAGGGCCGTCTTGACGCCGAGGCTGTCGCCGCTGGTGAGTTGCTCATGCTCGCTGAGCATCGCAACAAGGCTCTCGACGGCCGCAGCCGCGTCGGTGTTGGACGCCGCGATCCCGTCGGGACTGAAGCTGAGGGTGTTGGCCGCACCGATCGCCTGGACGAGGTCATCCTGGGACGTCGCCCGGGCAAGCACCGCCTCCTTGTGGGGAATCGTGACGCTCAGGCCGGCCAGCGGCCAGCGGCCGGCCTCGGCCAGAAACTCATCGAGCTGATCTGCCGGCACCCGAAAGGGAATGTAGACCGCATCGAGCCCGGCGGCGGTGATCGCGGCGTTGTGCACGACGGGGCTGAGGCTGTGGGCCACCGGGTCGGCCACCACGCCGTAGATCCGCGTCTCCGGTCCGATTGAGTCAAAGCGGTAGAGGTCCCGCATGCCCCGCCAGCCGATCTGACCGGGGGCGAGCGTCCGCTCGTCGTTGAAGGTCGCGAACACAAACGGCGAGCCGGCCGCCCCGCAGAGAATCCGCGTCGGCACGCCGATGTCTCCCATGCAGATCCCGACGGTCGGCACGGTGGCGGAGCGGACGAGATCGAGCATCCGCAGATTGTCCGAGGGGTGGTTGGCCATCGTGGCGATCTTGACGATGTCGGCGTCGAGGGCGGCCAGCCGGGCGTGGAGGGCGGGCAGATCTGCCGGGGTCCGCTGCATGTCGTGGTGGCTGACGATCCGCTTGGTGCTGCCGTAGCGGGGCACGCTCCCGGCGACATCGTCCTCGAGGTCGACGTAGTCGGCCCCCTCGACGATCGCCAATCGGAGCAGCTGGAGCCGGGCCTCCTCGCTGCGATCCCAGCGGCCACCGTCGTTCTTGCGGCGGCAGGTGATGATCGCCGGGCAGGGCCGGTCCTTGAGGAGCCGCTTGATCTGGACTTCACCCTGGATGAAATCAACCCGCAGCTCGACCAGTTTGATGCCGTTTTCGGCGAGGTGGCGGTGTTCGGCGATCACATGGCGGTGGCGGCCGCGTCCGATGCTCACACAGATCATGCGGTTTCCCGAAAATGAATGGGTCAGGTGCGGCGGAACTGGCGGTCGAGATCCCGCCGCGAGAGGGTCAGCGACGTCGGGCGGCCATGCGGGCAGTGGTGCGATTCCGGCACCAGCCGCCGATCGCGAATCAGGGCATCGACCTCGGCCTGGGAGAGCGGGTCGCCCGCCTTGATCGCGGCCTTGCAGGCCATGCCGTGAAGCACTTCGTCGACCAGCAGGGCGGGGGAGCCGCCTGCGGATGACGCTGCTGCCAGACGGTCGAGCACCTCGCGGACAATCTCCCTCGCCGGGGTATCGCCGGCGAGGGCCGGCTTGCTCGTCACGATCACGGTGGAGCCCCCAAACGGTTCGAGCCGCATGCCGGCCCGCTCCAGGGCCAACGCGTGTTCCGTGACGAGTTCCAACTCGGCCGGGGGCAGGTCGAGTCGCTCGGGTACCAGGAGCGGCTGAACCTCGAGGCCACCGGTGGCAACCGAGGCCTTCAGCCGCTCGTAGAGCACCCGCTCATGGAGGGCGTGCTGGTCGATCACTTCGATCCCGTCACCGCTTTCAACCACGATGTAGCGGTCGTGCATCTGCACGCCCCGCTCCGCAGTCGCAGTCGGCATGCGCGAGGCCGGCGTCTGTTCGTCGCGGTCCCAGGCAGGGAGTTCGGTGGGAGCCGGAGCGGATGAGCGGGCGGCCTGCGGTTCAGCCCAGGGCAGGCCGGCCGCCGGAGGCGGGCCGTTCTCGACCGGGGCCTCCCGGAGAGACGCAGTCGAGGTGCCGGAGTCCGACGTGATCTCGGCGGCCGCTGGGGGCACCAGCCGCGTGCTCGTTCCGCCGCTCAGGAAGCGGGAGCGGAGGGCGGCCAGCACGAGCCGATAGAGCCGAGAGGGTTCCCGGAAGCGGACTTCCATCTTGGCTGGATGGACGTTGACATCGACCGCGTCCGGAGGCAGGTCGAACCGCAGAAAGGCGATCGGCTGCCGGCCTGAAAGCAGCAGCCCCCGGTAGGCCTCTTGGACGGCGTGGAGAATTGCCCGATCGCGAAAGGGGCGGCCGGCGACAAAGAGGTGCTGGAGGCGGCCGCTGGCCATGTCGTCTTCGGGCCGGCCGACGAATCCGGAAACGGCGATCTCGCCGTCATCGGCCTCGACCTCGAGCAGTCGGTCGGCCAAGTCGTGGCCGTGGAGTCCGGCAATCCGATCCCGCCAATCCCTGGCGGCCGGCAGATCGTGGGCCCGCCTGGGCCGGCCCGCGGCCGAGGCCTGATGGGACAGCGAAAAGGCGATTCCCGGATGGGCCAGGGCCGTTCGCACGAACGCCTCGGCAGCGTGAGACCATTCCGTCTGGGCGGCCCGCAGGAAGGCCCGCCGGGCCGGCACGTTGCCAAACAACTGCCGGACTTCGACGGTCGTGCCGACGCTGCAGCCGTCGGGCGAGACCTCTCCCAGCCGGCCACCGTCGACCGTAAGCGCCGCCCCGACGCTGCCCACCTGGCGGGAGCGGATCGTCAGGTGGGCGACCTCGCCGATGCTGGCCAGGGCCTCACCCCGGAAGCCGAGCGTGCCGATCCGATCGAGATCGTCGGCCGTCCGGAGTTTGCTGGTGGCATGCGCAGTGACCGCCAGCGGCAGTTCGTCGGCGGTGATTCCCGAGCCGTCGTCGACGACCCGCACCAGCGCGATCCCGCCCTGTTCCAGTTCGACGTCGATCCGGGTGGGTCCGGCATCGAGGGCATTCTCGAGCAGTTCCTTGACGACGCTCGCCGGCCGCTCGACCACTTCACCGGCGGCGATCCGGTTGACCACCGACTGCGGCAGTTTTTCGATCCGTGGCATGCCCGACTCGTCACCCGCTCCTGGAATCCGCTTAGCATACCGGAGGCCGGCTGTACCGGCCCTCAGTTGAGCTCATATTCCTTGATCTTCCGGTAGAGTGTCCGCTCGCCGATGCCCAGCAGCGAGGCGGCCTGCTCGCGATTGCCGCCGGTCAGCTTGAGCGTCTCGGTGATGAAGATCCGCTCGACCTCGTTGAGCGGCTTGCCGACGAGCGACTGGAGGCCGGAGGTCATCTCGACCGGGCCGGTCACGGCCGCCGGCACGTCGGGCTCAAGCTCCAGCGGCAGGTCGTCGATGTCGAGCGTCGCGTCGCAGTCGACCACGACCATGCTCTCCACGACGTTGCGAAGCTGGCGGACGTTGCCGGGCCAGGGATAGGAGCCGAGCTTGACGCGAGCCGCCAGCGAGACCCCCTTGATCGTCTTGCCGTGCCGCTTGGCGAACTGCCTGACGAAGTGCTCGATCAAAAGCGGGATGTCGCCGGAGCGATCCCGCAGCGGGGGAATCGCCACCGTGACCACCTTGAGCCGATGGTAGAGGTCGCTGCGGAAGCTGCCCGATTCGATCGCCTCCTCGAGGTTGCGGTTGGTGGCCGAGAGGATGCGGACGTTGACCCGGACCGGTGTGTTGGAACCGACCCGGGTGATCTCACCCGATTCCAGCACCCGCAGCAGTTTGATCTGCGTGGCCATCGGCATGTCACCAACCTCGTCGAGGAAGAGGGTGCCGCCGTTGGCAAACTCGAACTTGCCCACCCGGTCACTCGAGGCATCGGTGAAGGCCCCCTTCACGTGGCCGAAGAGCTCGCTTTCGAGAATGTTTTCACTGAGGGCCGCGCAGTTGAGGGCCACGAAGGGCTTCGGCTTGCGGGGGCTGTTCTGATGGATCGCCTGGGCGACGAGTTCCTTGCCGGTGCCTGTTTCTCCTTGGATCAGCACCGTGGCATCGGTCGGGGCGATCCGCTTCATCCGGTCGATCAGGGCGAGCATCTGGGGGCTCGAGCCGATCACGCCCTCGAAGCCGAACTTCTCGTCGAGTCGACGGTTCAATTCGAGGTTTTGCCGCCGCAGCCGGATCCCCTCGGAGGCCTTCTCGACCGCTGTCCGCAGGTGGGAGAGATCGAGCGGCTTCTGAAGGTAGGTGAAGGCGCCTTGTTGCATCGCCTGGACGGCAGAGGGGATCGTGCCGTGGCCCGTGACCACGATCACCTCAGTCTCGGGGCTCACCTGCTTGGCTGTGGCGAGGATCTCGAGCCCGCCGATGTCGTTCATCATCAGGTCGGTGACGACCACGTCGAAACGATCCTCTTCGATCTGCCGGGCTCCCTCGGAGCCGCTCCCGACGACCGTCACCTCATGGCCGAGCCGGTCGAGGCCCTCGCCCATCGTTCGGGCATGGACGACGTCGTTGTCGACGACCAGAACCTTCACGGCGGCGACAGGCTCGACCGCGTTGCCAGCCGATGCCGAGGATGACGGTGAATCAGACATGCTGAGGATGGTACGAAGCGATGGTGCGAGCCGTCCAGCCAGCGGCCATGGGTCACCCGCCGGCGGCACCCGCCTCACGATCGTGGGGCGGCAGCCGGGGCGGGGCCGGCAGCCAGATGGTGACCTTCGTGCCGCGGCCGGGCGTGCTCTCGACGTCGATCGTGCCGCCGTGGGCCTCGATGATCTTGCGGGAGGTGGGCAGCCCTAGCCCCGAGCCTCCCTGTTTGGTCGTGTAGAAGGCCCGAAAAACCTTGCCGAGGGTCTCCGGATCCATGCCGGGGCCGGTGTCGATCAGCTCGAGGAGCACGCCCAGCCCGGCCGCCCGCGTGCGGACGACGAGTTGGCCGCCCGGGGCCATTGCCTGAACGGCATTGAGCAGCAGGTTGAGCACCGCCGAGCGGAAGGTCTCCCTGTCGAGGCGAATTGACGGCAGCTCCTGGTCGAAGTAGCGGACGACGTCGACGCCCGCCTCCTGGGCCCGGATCTCGAAGAAGTCGAGCAGTTCGCCGAGTTCCTCGTTGAGGTTTCCCGGCTCGGGGGCGAGCGACTCCTGGCGGGCAAAGTCGAGGAAGTCGCCCAGCAGCTTCTGGAGCCGGTCGCATTCCTGCCGAACAAGGTCGATCTTGGCCCGAGCCCGCCGATCCCGCTGCTTGGTGGCCGACGCGGCGTCGGTCTCGGCGAAGTCCTCCGCCAAGAGCTCCATGTTGAGCCGGATGGTGGAGAGCGGATTGCGGATCTCGTGGGCCAGGCCGCCGACGAGCGCCGCGAACTCGGCGTAGGTTTCTGCACGCGTCGAGTCGCGGTCGTCGTCGGCCGCCATGGCCTGATCTCCACCGGCTTGCGAGAGGCCCGCGGATTACTCCGCCGGCGTCGGCTCGGGAGCGGGGGCCCCGTCGGCCGACTCGGCCAGTTCGCGAAGGGCGGCCTTGCGGCTGAGCTTGACGCGATCCTGGTCGTCGACGGCGATCACCTTGACCCGCATCATGTCGCCCACCCGGCAGATGTCGCCGACGCTGGAGACATACTCCTCGGAGAGCTCGCTGATGTGGCAGAGGCCGTCCTTGCCTGGCACGAGCTCGACGAAGGCGCCGAAGTCCTTGACGCTCGTCACCTTGCCCTCGTAGATCCGGCCGATCTGGATCGAGGCGGTCAGGGCCTCGACCTGGGCCATCGCGGCCATCGCCCCTTCGGCATCGTGGCTGGCGACCGTCACGGTGCCGTCGTCTTCCACCTCGATGCTCGCCCCGGTCGATTCCTGGATCGCCCGGATCGTCTTGCCGCCCGGGCCGATCAGGAGGCCGATCTTTTCGGGGTTGATCCGGGTCCGCAGGAGCCGCGGTGCCCACGAGGAGATCTCCTGCCGCGGCCGACGGATGGCCGAGAGCATGTTCTTGAGGATCTCGAGCCGGGCCTCCCGCGACTGCTGGAGGGTGGCCGCGATGATCTCCTGGGAGATGCCGTTGATCTTGAGGTCGAGCTGGATGCCGGTGATCCCGTTCTGTGAGCCGGCAATCTTGAAGTCCATGTCGCCGTAGTGGTCTTCATCACCGATGATGTCGGTGAGGAGGGTCCAGCGGTCGTCGCTCTCCTTGACGAGCCCGACTGAAATGCCGGCCACCGGATGGGCGATCGGCACCCCTGCCGCCATCAGGCCGAGGGTAGCCCCGCAGACGCTCGCCATCGAGCTCGAGCCGTTCGACTCGAGGATGTCGGAGATCACGCGGATCGTGTAGGGGAAGGCATCGGGATCGGGCAGGATCGGCTTGACGCTCCGCTCGGCCAGGGCCCCGTGGCCCATCTCGCGGCGGCCCGGGCCGCGAATCGGCCGCACCTCGCCCACCGAGTAGGAGGGGAAGTAGTAGTCGAGCATGAACTTCTTGGAGTATTCGTCGATCAGGCCGTCGACCCGCTGCTCGTCCTTGCCGGTGCCGAGCGTGATGGTGACCAGCGCCTGCGTCTCGCCCCGCTGGAAGAGAGCGGAGCCGTGGACGCGGGGCAGGAGATCGACCTCGCAGTGGAGGGGGCGGAGCGACTTCGAGTCGCGGCCGTCGAGCCGCCTCCCTTCGAGGGTCAACTCCCGAATCGCCTTTTCCTGGAGGTCGTGCCAGACGTGGCCGAAGTCGGCCTCCGAGAAGGCGTCGGCGTCTCCTGTCGAGGCGGCATCCGCCGGAATGACCGCCGCCTTAGCCCGCTCCTTGAGGGCCTTGACGGTCGTGTTCCGCTCCTGCTTGCCGGTGATGCTGCAGGCCGCCTTCAGTTCGCTGTAGAAGTCGCGGGTCAGGCGGTCGATCAGGGCCGAGTGGTCCGGGCAGACGAACTCCATCTTCGGCTTACCCGCCTTGGCGACCAGCTCCTCCTGCATCTCGCAGATGATCTGGATTATCCGGTGGCACTCGGCGAGTGCCTCGAGCATCCGGTCTTCCGGCATCTCGCGGGCAAAGCCCTCGATCATCAGGATCGCCGACTTGCTGCCGGAGACGACGAGGTCGAGGTCACTCTCCTCGAGCTGGTCGATCGTCGGGAAGGGAACAAACTGGCCGTCGATCTGGGCGAGGCGGACGCTGCCCAGTGGGCCCTGGAAGGGCAGCGATGAAATCGAGAGGGCCGCCGAGGCCCCGTTCATCGCCAGGACGTCAGGATCATTCTGCCGGTCGCTGGCCAGGACGTTGGCCTGGACCTGGACCTCGTCGACGAAGCCGTTCGGAAAGAGAGGCCGGATCGGGCGGTCGATCAGCCGGCTGGTGAGCGTTTCCTTGAGCGTGGGTCGGCCTTCCCGCTTGAGGAAGCCGCCGGGGAACTTGCCGGCCGCCGCGACCCGCTCGCGGTAGTCGCAGGTGAGGGGGAAGAAGTCGATGCCGGCCCGGGGGGCGCCGGTCGCACAGGCGACGAGGACAACCGTCTCGCCGTAGTTGACCAGCACGCTGCCGGCTGCCTGCTTGGCCAGGAAGCCCGTTTCCATCCCGAGAACCTGATCGCCGATCTGTCGTTCCACTCGATGCTTCACGCTTCGTTTCCTTCACTTCTGAGGCCCGCCGTCGGCAGCCGAATCTGGCCGGGGCAACGCGGGCGCGACATGCCTGACAGGCCACGACAACGCTGCCGCGACCGGCCCCGGGTCGAATCCTCCACCGCACAGCCGGCGGCGGGAGTCAGACAATCAACGCCATCCACCGCCGGAGGCGGCGGGAGCCCGTTACTTGCGGATTCCCAGTTTCTGGATGATGTCGAGATACCGCTGCGGGGCGACCCGCTTGAGATAATCAAGAAGCCGGCGGCGACGGCTGACCATCGCCAGGAGGCCCCGCCGACTGGCGAAGTCTTTATTGTGCTTCTTGAAGTGGTCGGTGAGGTGCGTGATCCGCCCGGTCAACAGGGCGATCTGAATCTCCGCGGACCCAGTGTCGGCGTCTCCGCGCCGGTGGGCACCGATCAACTCTTGCTTGCGTTCTTTCGTCAGCGGCATCAGACGTTTCGGCCGCCCATAGGAGACGGCATTGATTGCTTCGAATCGAGGTTGGACGAAGTGTACCGGGGCCGGCTGGAAATGCAACAGGGCCGCCCCGGCGGGGCGGCCCTGGCTGTTTCAAGGGGCTTGTTCGGGGCCGCGTGGCGGCGGCGGTCAGGCGGTGGCCGCCGGCCGGGAGTCGGCCGTCCCGGATCCGCCGCGGGTGCCGGGCATCCGCACGACGTCCCAGGCGAGCCCCAGTTTCTCGAGGGTGACGATCGCCCAGTAGGTCGGATCGAACTCCCACCACTTATGGCCGTGGGCGGCCATCCGCTGGTGGGCATGGTGGTTGTTGTGCCAGCCCTCGCCGAAGGCGAGCAGCCCGACCCACCAGAGATTTGTCGAGTCGTCGGTCGTCTCGTAGTTGCGGTAGCCCCACATGTGGGTCGCGGAGTTCACGAACCAGGTCACGTGGAAGACGATCACCATCCGGACTGCGAGGCCCCAGAGCAGCCAGGAGATGCCGACGTCGCGGCCGTAGAGCCACCAGCCGGTTCCCAGCAACGCCCCCCCGATCAAAAAGTGCCAGAGCAGGAAGGTCTTGTGGAGGAAGGCGACGCCGCGGTCCTTCGCCAGATCGGGGGCCCACCGTTTGGTATGGGCGGCAACTTCCTCCCCTGTGTGGTGCGGGAAGAGCCAGAGCATGTGGGCCCAGAGGCCGCCGTCCCGCGGGGAGTGCGGATCGCCGTCCTGGTCGCTGAAGGCGTGGTGCTTGCGGTGATTGGCCACCCAGACGAGCGCTGAGCCCTCCCCGGAGATTCCCCCCAGCCATGCGAACAGAAATCGCACCGGGGCGATCGTCTTGAAGCTGCTGTGGGTCAGCAGCCGGTGGTAGCCGAGGCAGACGCCCAGGCCGCCGGTCACCCAGTAGAGGACCAGGCAGATCGCCAGCCCCGACCAGGTGAAATAAAAGGGCGCCGCAAGGGCGGCCAGGTGGATGCCGCCGATCCAGATTGTTGTCGGCCAGTCGATGGACCCCAGTCGGCCGGGGCCTTCGCCGCGCGGTTCGGGAGGGGCTGACTCGGGGGTGGAGACATCGACGGCCTCTGGATCGGCGATGCTCCCGGCCACGTTGTCGTCGACGGCTGGTTTCGATGCAGGAGTGAGGATGGCGGGCGGGGGTGTCATCGGAAGTGGCTCCTCAGCAGGAAGGGGGGCCGTCATGGCCTGATCCCTGACATCAAAAGTGTTGCAGGAGCCGACGATTTCGGGCAGTCAACGGCGGTCAGATTCACGTCATCCCTGTGTCAAGATTTCGTCAAAATCGAGCCGGTGATTCCGCCTTCGAAGAAGCTTCTGACGCGTTTGGCAAGACCGAGATCAGCCAGGCACCCGGTCCGGCGGCTGGGCCGAAGGTTGTGCCCGGGGCCGAGAGCAACCAGGCGACCCGGTCGCTCGGGGCGGCCGACGGCGGCGGCAGGAGGAGTGGCTCTCGGTCATAGGCGGCGATCGCCGCCGGCATCCGGCTCGTCGGCAGGATCTGCACGCCGTGAGGGCCGAGGGCAACCAGGCAGGCGAGCAGGTCAAACGGCCGCTCGCCGCCGGGTGGCAGCGGGCGGGCCGCCGACCCAGGGCGAGCCCCCAGCGCCATCACGAACCGGTCGAAAAGCCTGCCGCCCACGCTGCCCGGGCCGGCGGTGCATTCAAAGAGGCCGTCGCTGAGGCGGTCGTTGGTCCAGACCAGCTTGCTGACGGTCACGTCGGCGATGCCACTGGCACGACCACCGACTGCGGCAGCCGCGGCTTCGAGGCTGACCTGCCCGATCGAGCCCTGCGCCGAGCCGCTCCAACCGGCGGCGGTCCAGTCGGCGGTGAGGGTTCCCGCCACGAGGGCTTCACGACAGGCTGCCGACCACTGCAGCGGCAGGCCGGCCGCCACGGCGACGACGTCAAGCGGCACGGGTTGTCTGCAGTCTGCCGTGATCGTGATCGCGGGCGGGGCCGCCTCGTCGGCGGCCTCAGGCCTCGGCCCACGGACAATCCTGACCTCATCATCGGTTGCAGACCGGTGCACGATCCGGAGGGCCCGTGCCTCCGGCCGGGCGACGCATTCGATCCGAAGCGTGGCCGCCGATGACCTCGGCCCCGGAGCCCGCTCCAGGCCGGCTGCCGGAGTTTCCGTCCAGGCGAAGTCAGCCACTTCGATGACGCAGGTGCGGCGAAAGCGGACATCGTCGATGAGCCAGTCGCGGGCGAGGCCGATCAGCACCGCGGCGGCAGCCGCGTCGCCCCGGAGACGAGGCACCCGCAGCCGGTCTTCGTTGGCCGAGGATTCGAGCTCGACCAGCGGAAGCCGCAGTGTCACACCGCCGCCAGCCGCAGGCAGCGCCACGCCTTCGAGCCGGATGACGCCCGGCCGGGGGTGGTCGACCGCCCTCACTGCAAGCGGCACACCGAGAATCTCCTGCCATCGCTGCTCGAGCGCGACGCGATGGGCCTCACTGCGGCGGTGCACCGCCCAGGCCGTCAGGCCCGCGGTGGGCCCGAGGCAGAGTAGCAGGAAGCCGAGCCTTGCCAGGCGGACGCGGGCAGCGGAGCGGGCGATGAACATCCTTGTTCCTCGGCTCGGTGACGGGTGGCGGGCCGCAGGCCGCCGGGGTCAGCGGCTGCGGGCCATGTCGTGATAGAGGCTCCAACGGGCCTGCATTTCCGCGACGCTGTCGCCGCCGAACTTGTCGACGAGGGCCTGGGCTACCGTGAAGGCGACGACGTTTTCGATGATCACGCTGCAGGCACTCAACGCGCAGACGTCGCTTCGCTCGTAGGCGGCGGCTTCCGGCTCGCGGGTTGTCAGGTTGACGCTGTCGAGCGGCTTGCGGAGCGTTGAGATCGGCTTCATCGCAGCCCGCACGACCAGCGGCTGACCGTTGGTCGTGCCCCCTTCGAGGCCGCCGGCGTTGTTGGTGGGCCGGGTGAAGCCCTGGGTAGGACCGGCGGCGGTCGCGGCGTCGTAGCCGATCGGATCGTGCACCTCCGAGCCGCGGCGGCGGGCCGCCTCGAAGCCCATCCCGATCTCCACGCCCTTGATCGCCTGCACCGCCATCACCGCCTGGGCCAGCAGGCCGTCGAGCTTGCGGTCCCACTGGGCGTGGGTGCCCAGGCCGATCGGCAGGCCAGTGACCTGAGCCTCGACGACACCGCCGAGGGTATCGCCTTCCTTGCCGACCCGGTCGATTAGAGTCGCCACCTCCTCGTCCCGCTCCGGGTGGAGCGAGTAGACGCTGCTCGAGTCACGGATTCCGCGAAGCTCGGTGAGGGAGCCTTCGCGATCGCCGAGCACGACGCTGCCAAGCTCGGTTACCCAGCCGGCAACCTCGATGCCAAACACCGCCAGCAACTGGCGGGCGAGGGCTCCGGCGGCCACGCGGGCGGCGGTCTCGCGGGCGCTGGCCCGTTCGAGCACTGCCCGCACGCCGCCGAGGTGCTTGACGGCGCCCGCCAGGTCGACGTGACCGGGCCGCGGCCGCTCGACCTCGTCGAGCCGCTCGAGCTTTGCGTCGCGGTTGATCACCTCCAGGGCCAGCGGGCTGCCGAGGGTGACCCCCTTCCAAAGGCCCGATAGGAACGTGACGCCGTCGGTCTCGATCCGCTGCCGGCCGCCCCGGCCGTAACCGCCCTGTCGGCGGCGGAGTTCCGCATCGATCGCGTCCTTGTCGATCGACAGGCCGGCTGGGAAGCCGTCAACGAGGGCGACGAGCGCGGGGCCGTGGGATTCGCCGGCTGTCCAGTAGCGAAGCATGGGTTCTCGGTAGGGGGCGGGGCAACAGGACCATCCGATTCTAGTTGGCGGCCGGCCCCGGCCCTAGGTCAGAAGAAAACCCGTTTTCCATGCGATTCGTCGCGGGCTCGGGGTGGCCCGTGCCATCTCGCCGGACGCTCGCTGCGGGCATCCTGTTCTTCGCTCGCTCGTGGGAACCCTCGCTTCGCCACGGGCACCGATCCGCGGAGCGGATTGGTCGGCTGCGCTCGGTTTCCCAACGCCGGCTCGATTGGCACGGGCCACCCCTCGCGAA